>NZ_JAIBFH010000226.1 GCF_019459675.1 Arenimonas sp. | reverse complement strand
CCCCCCCCCCCCCCCCCCCCCCCCCCCCCCCCCCCCCCCCCCCCCCCCCCCCCCCCCCCCCCTCGGGTTCACAAGGCCGTCCGGGCGACGCGTGATAATCAGGGCCTGACACCAAGAATCCGCATCCATGAACGAGTTCCCTGCCAGCCGCGCCGCCGGCCTGGAAGCCATGGCGTCCTTCGTGCCCGCCATGGGCCGGCGTTACGCCAACGGCCGCAATGTCGACCACGGGCCCGGGGCGCACAAGGCGGTATCGCGGCTGTCCCCCTACCTCCGCCGCCGCCTGGTGACCGAACCCGAAGTGGTGGCTGCCGCCATTGCCGCCCATGGCCCCGAGATGGCGGAAAAGTTCGTCGAGGAAGTGTTCTGGCGCACTTATTTCAAAGGCTGGCTGGAGCGGCGGCCGCAGGTCTGGAGCAGCTACACGCTTGGCCTGCAGGCCGATCTGGCAGCCATGGAGAGCGATCGCAAGCTGCGCCGCAGCGTGGAACGGGCGACCGACGGCCAGACGGGGTTGGCGTGTTTCGATGCCTGGGCGTCCGAATTGGTCGAAACCGGGTATCTGCACAATCATTCGCGGATGTGGTTCGCTTCGATCTGGATCTTTACGCTGGGGCTGCCCTGGCGCTTGGGCGCGGACTTCTTTTACCGGCACCTGCTGGACGGGGATGCGGCGTCCAACACGATCGGCTGGCGCTGGGTGGCGGGGCTTCATACGCGAGGCAAGCCTTACCCGGCGCGAGCCGACAACATCAAGACCTTCACCCTGGGCCGGTTCGCGCCGCGCGCCGGCGATCTGGCCGACGTGTCCCAAGGGCTGGAGGCGACCGAGCCGGAGGGTCTGCCGCCAGTCCTGGCCCTGCGCGACACCGTCGTTCCAAAGGCGGGCGTTCGCACTGCGCTGCTCATCACCGACGAGGATTGCCGGCTCGAGGATTTCGCCCTGTCGGGCCTCGACATCTGTGCCACGGCCACCCTTGCAACAAGCCATTTGCGTTCGCCCTTGGCGGTTGCCGATGCCGTCGTCCGATTCGAAGCCGGGGCCCTGGCCGACACCGCGGCGCGGGCAGGGGTGGCCGCCGACGCTTTGCGTGCAGACCATCCCAACGGGCTTGCGCGGGGGGCCGAGTCGGCGGGGGTCGCCCAGATCGTCACGCCCTACGCCACGCGCGGCCCGACGCACGACTGGCTGCGCGAGGCGGCGCCTTCGCTGGCCGCAAAAGGCATTGCGTTGTCAGAGTGGCGACGAGAGTGGGATGCCGAGACCTGGCCGTTGGCAACGGCGGGGTTCTTCAAGGTCAGGCAGCAGATTCCCCGCATCCTGACCGACCTGGGCCTGGTCTGAGGGACGCTGCCTGTCTGGGCGCGGGCCTTTCCGCCCCCGCCCCTGGCG
>NZ_JAIBFH010000221.1 GCF_019459675.1 Arenimonas sp. | reverse complement strand
CCCCCCCCCCCCCCCCCCCCGGCCGGCCGGGCCGCAGCGCCAGCGCGACGGCGCCCACCGCGGCAAAGCTGGCCAGCACGCCGGCCGTGTACCACAGGGCCTGGCGCTTGGCCTGGCCGCCGCCCTGCGCCAGCGACACGGCCTTGAGCGACAGCACCGGCAGCACGCAGGGCATCAGGTTGAGGATGACGCCGCCGCCCAGCGCCAGCAGCAGGGCCAGCCACAGTGGCGTGGCGGTGCGGCGGGGCGGCGTTTCGCGCGCGTCGGTGGCCACCGTGCCGCCGGCCGGCAGCTGCAGGGCCACGGTGCGGGTCATCGGCGGGTAGCAGATGCCTTCTTCCTGGCAGCCCTGGAAGGTGATCGTCAGGGTGGCCGGCATGGCCCCCGGGTCGGATCGCAGCAGGGGCAGCGGTACGTCCACCTGGTCGAAGTAAACCTGCACGTCGCCGAAGTGTTCGTCGAAGTGCGACTTCGACGCAGGCCAGGCGATGGCGCCCGCGCGCGCGCCGGCAGCGTCCAGCGCCAGCGTAGTGTTGTCGCGGTAGAGGTAGTAGCCCGGTGCCGGGGTGAAGCGCAGCAGCAGGCGGTCGGGGGTGTCCACGATGGCTTCGAACCCGAAGGCCTGGGCCTCGGGCAGCGGCAGGCCGGCGCTGGCGCCCGGGGCCACGGCATCGCCCAGCAGGTTGCCGCCCCGCGGCGCGTCGAACGTGATCACGCTGGCGGCCGGCGCCGCGGCGCCCGCCGGCAGCGCGATGGTGAGCAGCTGGGTATGGGGCGGGTAGCAGATGCCCACGTCGGCGCAGCCCTGGTACTTCACCTTCACCTGGGTCGTGTCGGCGCTGGCGCTGCCGTCCAGCGTGGCCGTCACGGAGCCACGGTAGGTTTCCACGTCGCCGAAGAATTCGTCGGTGTAGGCGGTGCCGGTGGGCAGCACCAGCGGCCCGGCGGCGGTGAAGCCGGCCTGCGGTTCGGCGCCCATCCGGTGCTTGTAGAGGTAATAGCCGTCGGCGATCTGCCAGGTGAACTCCAGGCGGCCGCGGTCGTTGGCCTTCGCGGTCAACGCGAAGGCTTCGTCGATGGGCAGCAGGTCGGCTTCGTCCAGGGCCTGGGCGGCCGGAGAAAGCAGCAGCGCGGCCGCCAGGGCCAACAGCCAACGGGTCATGCGGGGATCTCGGGTGGGGGCGGGTCCGGCCAGGCAGACCCGACCAGACGCTCAGACAGCAAGTATCCCCGGAAGTTCGTCGCCAAGGCGAGAACTCCCCCGGCGCCGACCCTCAGGACCGGTCGGTCATGGCCTCCACGAAATCCACCAGCGGCTGCTGCTCCGGGCTGCGCAGGGAGCGGAAGGCAATCAGCAGCCGCTCCTCCAGCCCGCACTGGGCGTAGAAGTTGAGCATCATGGCCGGCGTTTCATCGTCACCGCCGATCCACCGTCCGCCGCGGCCGGTGGCCAGCCATTCGAAGCTGACGGCGGTGGCCAGGGCGATCTTGCCCATATTGTCGGTGGTGGGTTTGGCCCCGTCCTTGCGCTCCCACTGCGCCACGGCGCTGCGGGCCACGCCCACGGTGAGGGCCAGTTCGGACTGTGACATCTCGGCGCCTCGGCGCGCCTGCCTGATGCGGTTGAATAGAAGCGTCATCGATGTTTCCCCGGAAATACAGCGCACTTGCATCGCCGCGTCGCTTTGCATCGACGTCGACGTGATTGCCCGGCGCCGGAGTTCACCCACATGCGGCCTCCCCTGAGGACCGTGCGGCATCCGATGCCTGGCAAGGCCGGCCTGCGCGTATTCGCGTCAAGCCCTCAGAAGAGCGACACCGGTGCAAGCCGGGCCGGCCTCCTGGACGAATCACCGCCGTGCCCCGGACCGCCCTGTCGTTGCGCAGGTCGTGTTGCCGGGGGCGGTGGTTCGAACCTCACCCCGATTGTAGGGGCAGGGTCCGGTAAAAACGCAACCCGGGCCGCTGGCCCGGGCTGCGGCGGGGCCTCAGTTGAGGCTGCAGCTGGCCGGTTTGGCCGAGGTGAACAGTGCCGTGGTGGCCCACTCGGGGTGGTCGATGAACGGGTTGCGGTTGCCCTGGAAGCTGTAGATCACCTCGTTGCGCTCGCGCTCGGCGGCGTCCACCGGGTCGGCCTGGTGCCAGGCCAGCAGGGTGGACATCAGGCCCATGTAGGCCGGCGAGGCCGAGGTGATCACGATCTGCGCGCGGTTGTCGGTCAGCTCCAGGTCGGGTTCGGTCTGCCCGGTGGTCGGATGCAGGCCGCCTTCGTAGCGGATGGCCATGTAGAGGATCGCGCGCGCCATGTCGCCCTTGCGCTTGCCCCAGACTTCGAACGAACCGGCGTTGCCGTTGGGGCCCTTGAACCAGTTCGAGTTGCCCGGGTAGACGCCGCTGCCGCCGCCGCGGCCGCTGTTGACCTCGGTGACGCGCTCGCCGCACTGGGCGCTGAGCGCGCAGTTGGCGTAGGGCATGTTGCCGCGGTCGGCGTTGTAGCTGGTATCGGTGAGGTAAAGCATGTGCGTGTCGGTGTACGGCGCGTTGGGCAGGCCCAGGTTGCCGGTGGCGCTGCCAAAGCCCAGCGAATTGGGCCAGGTGTGTTCGCGGTTGTAGGTCAGGCCGGTGCCGGTGCCGGCGCGGCCGCTGACTTTCGGGTAGCTGCGGTTGCGGTAGGCGTCCAGGATCTGCCCGGTGTTGGCCGGGTTTTCATCGGCGATTTCCAGGATGGTCCAGGCGCTGGTGCCGGTGCCGCTGTACGGATAAGCGGTGTGGCCGCGGATGGTGGCGTGCAGCGAGCAGCGCAGCTGCGAGGCGCTGGAGGTGTTTACGCGGCTGTAGTAGCCGGTCTGTGCTGCCGCCACGGTGAAGCCCACGGTGCGGTTGGCGGCCAGCCTGGCGCCACCGGCGTCGGTGACCTGGCTGGCCACCACCGTCAGCGTGCAGCTTTCGCCGCCGCGCAGCGCGGTGTTGGTGCTGATGATGAAGCTGCTGCCGCTGGAGGGGTGGGTCAGCGCCACGTTGCCCGACAGCGAGCACTGCAGGGTGAAAGCGCCGCTGCCCAGCGTGACGAACTCGCTGAAGCTCACGGCCAGGTCGCCGGCGGCCGGGAAGCCGGTGGCGCCGTTGGCCGGCGTGGTGCCGGTGACGGTGGGCGCCGGGTTGGGCGCGCTGACCACCTGGCTGTTGTTGCAGGCGTTGAACTTCTGGGTGGCCGACGCGCGCCAGGTGAAGCCGGCCGAGCCGGTGGCCGTGCCGCCCAGCTGCAGGGACGTGCCCGGCGTCGTGCTGTTGGTTTCCGACACCGGCAGGTTGACGCTGGTGCGGCCCGCGGCCGGCCCGTTCGACGCCTTGATCACGCCCTCGTAGCTGAGGAACTGCACCACCTGGCCGCTGGGGTTCACCAGCGCGATGCCGTCGTAGCTGCCGTTCTGGATGCCGTTCACCGGGTAGGTGACGGTGGCCACGCGCACCGTGGCGCCGCAGGCCACCAGGCTGCCGGCGGGCACCAGGTCGTTGTCGTAAAAGGTGGCCGCCGTGGGCGAGTTGGTGCCGTTGTACAGATAGATGCGGTAGCCGCTGAGCGATTCGCCCGCGGTGGCCATCACTTCGATGCGCTCGCCGGTGTCGCCGGACGCGGTGCTGTCGTCGTAGTGGATTTCGTTGATGAACACTTCGGCGCGGGCGCCAAGCGGGGACAGGGCAGCGCAAAGTGCCAGGGCGGCCAG
Organism: Arenimonas sp.; assembly: GCF_019459675.1. GTDB lineage: Bacteria > Pseudomonadota > Gammaproteobacteria > Xanthomonadales > Xanthomonadaceae > Arenimonas. Next base: position 3,637 of record NZ_JAIBFH010000221.1, on the reverse strand, counting down.
GCCGCGGTGGGTCATCGACATCCGGAAACTCCAGTGCAAGGTTTGGAGGGGGGATTGCGGTGCCCATGCCGGGCAGCTGAGTCTGCCAGTGATTTGTGACAGCCGTGACCCCATGGGCCCGCGCCGGCTGCAGGGCGGCAGCCTTGAAAGCCCATGCCCCGGCCCCATTGAGTCGGGGTCGCCCGGCTTCCTGTCCCCTTGCCGTGCGCGTATCATTGGCACTCACCGGGGTCGAGTGCTAACACACTTGGCCCATGTTGTTGAAATCATTGGAATAACGAGGAATAAAGCATGAACATCAAGCCGCTCTACGACCGCGTGGTCATCAAGCGTATGGAAGAAGAAAAGATGTCCGCTGGCGGCATCGTGATTCCGGACTCGGCCACCGAGAAGCCGATCAAGGGCGAAGTGATCGCCGTCGGCGCCGGCAAGGCGCTGGACAACGGCACCACCCGCGCCCCGACCGTGAAGGTTGGCGACAAGGTGCTGTTCGGCAAGTACGCCGGCACCGAAGTGAAGGTCGACGGCAACGAGATCCTGGTGGTGAAGGAAGACGACATCCTGGCCATCCTGGGCTGATCTTCCGCCGGCCCGCGCCTGCGCGACCGGCACCGCCACATCCCCCCTCAAACATATTCTGGAGTTAAGAAATGGCTGCCAAGGAAATTCGTTTCGGTGAAGACGCCCGCGCCCGCATGGTGAAGGGTGTGAACATCCTCGCCAATGCCGTGAAGGCAACGCTCGGCCCGAAGGGCCGCAACGTCGTGCTCGACAAGAGCTTCGGCGCCCCCACGATCACCAAGGACGGCGTCAGCGTCGCCAAGGAAATCGAGCTGGCCGACAAGTTCGAGAACATGGGCGCCCAGATGGTGAAGGAAGTCGCTTCCAAGACCTCCGACATCGCCGGCGACGGCACCACCACCGCCACCGTGCTGGCGCAGGCGCTGATCCGCGAGGGCATGAAGGCCGTTGCGGCCGGCATGAACCCGATGGACCTCAAGCGCGGCATCGACAAGGCCGTGGTCGAGGCCGTCTCCGAGCTCAAGAAGATCTCCAAGCCGTGCTCGACCTCGAAGGAAATCGCCCAGGTCGGTTCGATCTCGGCCAACTCCGACGCCAACATCGGTGAGCTGATCGCCAAGGCCATGGACAAAGTCGGCAAGGAAGGCGTGATCACCGTTGAAGAAGGCTCGGGCCTGGACAACGAACTGGACGTGGTCGAGGGCATGCAGTTCGACCGCGGCTACCTCAGCCCGTACTTCGTCAACAACCAGCAGTCGATGTCGGCCGAGCTGGAAGACCCGTTCATCCTGCTGTACGACAAGAAGATCGCCAACGTGCGCGAGCTGCTGCCGGTGCTGGAAGGCGTCGCGAAGGCTGGCAAGCCGCTGCTGATCGTGGCCGAGGAGGTGGAAGGCGAGGCGCTGGCCACGCTGGTGGTGAACACCATCCGCGGCATCGTCAAGGTTTGCGCCGTGAAGGCCCCGGGCTTCGGCGACCGCCGCAAGGCGATGCTGGAAGACATGGCCATCCTGACCGGCGGCACCGTGATTTCCGAAGAAGTGGGCCTGCAGCTTGAGAAGGCCACCATCAAGGACCTGGGCCGCGCCAAGAAGATCCAGGTCACCAAGGAAAACACCACGATCATCGACGGCGCCGGTTCGGCCGAGCTGATCCAGTCCCGCATCGCCCAGATCAAGGCGCAGATCGAAGACACCTCTTCGGACTACGACCGCGAGAAGCTGCAGGAGCGCGTTGCCAAGCTTGCCGGCGGCGTGGCCGTGATCAAGGTCGGTGCCTCGACCGAGATCGAGATGAAGGAAAAGAAGGCCCGCGTCGAAGACGCCCTGCACGCCACGCGTGCCGCCGTTGAAGAAGGCGTGGTCCCGGGCGGCGGCGTCGCCCTGATCCGTGCGCTGGCCAACCTGCGCGCGCTGCGCGGCATCAACGAAGACCAGAACCACGGCATCGTGATCGCCCTGCGCGCCATGGAAGCCCCGCTGCGCGAGATCGTCACCAACTGCGGTGAAGAGCCGTCGGTGGTGCTGAACAAGGTCAAGGAAGGCACGGGCAGCTACGGCTACAACGCCGCCACCGGTGAGTACGGTGACATGCTGGACATGGGCATCCTGGACCCGACCAAGGTCACCCGCACCGCGCTGCAGAACGCCGCGTCCATCGCGGGCCTGATGATCACCACCGAAGCAATGGTGGCCGAGGCTCCGAAGAAGGACGACGGCGGCGGCGCCGGCGGTGGCATGGGCGGCGGCATGGGTGGCATGGGCGGCATGGACTTCTAAGTCCCCCGCTTCGCGCCCCACGCAACACGAAAGGCCCCGCTTCGGCGGGGCCTTTTCCTTTGGTGGCAATTCCCTTTCGAAGAAGAAATACGTACTTCGGCGCTGGCGTCGGCCAATTGCTCGGAAAGCCTTGAAAAGGTCATTTCATTTGCCTTCTTCAAGTGCCATACGCCTCGCCGGGGAGTAGCGTCGGCGGGCGGGGCAATCCGGCCCCGCGCATCACCAGGGGAACACCATGAAGACTATTTGCAAGCTGCTGGCGCTGACGCTGCTGCTTTTCGCGGCGTCGGCATGGGCACAACTCAAGCCTTACACGGACTACGAGCCGAGCGAAGGGGTCTCGCACATCTCCACGATCAGAGTGCAGGCCAACATGATCGATGACTACCTCGAAGGCATCCGTCAAACCTGGGTGGCGTCCAACAAGGTCGCCAAAGAATTGGGGCACATCGACGACTACGTCGTGTACGTCAGCGACCTCCCCAGTTCGGGTGACTTCAACATCGTCCTGGTGGTCAGGTATGCCAAGGGCGCCGACATGCAGCCGTCCAAGGAACGCTACGACGCCTTCATGAAGGCCTGGGGCGATGCCAACCAAGGCAAGGTCCGGGAAATCGTCAAGAACTATCCTGCAATGCGTGAGATCACTGGCGAATACGTCCTGCGGACCGTTACGTTCAAATAAACCCGCCCGGCCGTCGGAAGGCCCTGCCCCGCCGCGGAGCCTTCTTCAGAACGCCGCGTCCATCGCGGGCCTGATGATCACTACCGAAGCGATGGTGGCCGAGGCTCCGAAGAAGGACGACGGCGGCGGCGCCGGCGGTGGCATGGGCGGCGGCATGGGTGGCATGGACTTCTAAGTCTGGCCTTGCCTGCGCAACCCGCAACATCGAAAGCCCCGCTTCGGCGGGGCTTTTTTTTGGGTTCTTCACGCACGTGCGGGGGGCGACGCCAGCACCTTCACTTGGGAGAAAATCTTTCCTGTCTCGCCGGCACGCGACGCATGTCCTCCAAATGCGCTTGGTTCACGTGACTTGCCCGGTCCTGCGATGCCGATAGCATCGGACGGCGGCAACAAGCCGACATCAAGAACAGGGGAAAGTGCATGCGCATTCGATTCTTGGCGAGCCTGCTGCTCGCTTCCAGCAGCGTGATGGCGGGGCCCGTGTGGGCGCAGGAGCCGCCGACGGCCGAAACGACCGCGGCCGCTCCGGCGCCGGCGGATGTGGCTACGGCTGCCGCCGACGCCGCCGCCGTTACCGGACCGGGCGATGTGGGAGCCGCTGCCCCCCACCCCGCACCGCGGGACGCGCAAGCCGCCGGCCGCGGGGCGCCCG
>NZ_JAIBFH010000213.1 GCF_019459675.1 Arenimonas sp. | reverse complement strand
CCCGGCCGGGCGGGGGGTGCGGCGTGGTGGGGAAAGACGCCACCGGCCTGCAGCCGCTGGTGGGCCTGTGGCGCACGGCGGCCCTGCAGGCGGCCGTGCAGGACCTGCTTGAAGCCGGCGAATCCGCCGCGCACCGCGTGGTGTCGCGGCTGGACCTGGCGCGCATGGATATCTCGCCGCGCCTGCTGGCCAACCTCAACACGCCCGAAGACCTCCAGGACGAGCCCGCCCCATGAACCCCGACGTGCCGACCCGCATCACGTTTGCCCGAGCCCAGGAAATTGTTTCCGCCGTGGCGCAGGCGCACGCCATGCCGGTCGAGCGGCGGCCGCTGTCGCGCGCCCTGGGCTGGGTGCTGGCCGAAGACCTGGTGGCCACGCTGGCGCTGCCGGGCTTCGACAATTCCGCGATGGACGGTTTCGCCCTTCGCAGCGACGACGGCGCTGCGCCGCGACGGCTGGTGGGCGAACAGTTCGCCGGTCCCAGCCGCGCGCTCACCCTGGCACCGGGCGAGTGCGTGCGCATCACCACCGGCGCGGCGCTGCCGGCCGGCGCCGACGCCGTGCTGATGAAAGAGAACGCGCGCATCGATGGCGACACGGTGACGCCAACGCAGGCCGCCAAGGCCGGGCAGCACGTGCGCCGCCAGGGCGAGGATGTGGCGGTGGGTGACACCGTGCTGCTGGCCGGTACCGTGCTGGACGCCAGCAAGCTCAGCCTGGCCGCCGCGCTGGGCCAGCACGACCTGCCGGTGCGGCGCCGCCCCACCGTGGCCGTGTTCACCACGGGCGATGAACTGCGCGCGCCGGGGCAGCCGCTGGCGCCGGGCGAAATCTACGACAGCAACCGCGTGCTGCTCCAGGCCCTGCTGATTGCCGAGGGCTACGAGCCGGTGGCCTGGCCGGTGCTGCCCGACGATCCGGACGCCATCGCCGGCGCGCTCAAGGACGCGGCGTTCTCGTTCGACCTCGTGCTGACCTGCGGCGGTGTGTCGGTGGGCGAGAAAGATTTCCTGCCGGCTTTCCTCGAGCGCGAAGGCCAGGTGCATTTCTGGAAAGTGCTGATGCGCCCGGGGATGCCCGTGCTGTTCGGGCGCTTGGGCGAAGCGCATCTGCTCGGCCTGCCGGGCAATCCCGTGTCGGTGCTGGCGACCTTCCTCACGCTGGCGCGTCCGCTGCTGGACGCGCTGCAGGGCAGGGCGCAGCCGCGCCGTCCGCTGCGCGCCCGGCTGACCGCCGACGTGGCGAAGTCGCATGATCGCCTCGAGTTCCTGCGCGGCGTGCTGGCCTGCGACGACCAGGGACAGCTGCAGGTCACGCCCAATCCCGCGGACGGTTCCCATCGCCTGCTCGCCGCCGCACAGTCCAATGCCCTGGTGGTATTGGCCGAAGGGGCAGGGCATTGGCCCGCGGGCACCCTGATGGACGTGCTGCCTTACGCCGGCCTGCCGCCGGGCCGCTAGACTCGGTCCATGGCCATCCAGGAAATCACTCCGCAGCAGGCGCTGGCGCGCCAGGCCCAGGGCGCGCGGCTGGTGGACGTGCGCGAACCCGACGAACACGCGCTGGGCACGCCGGCCCAGGCGCTGCGCGTGCCGCGCGCGCTTCTGGCCGCCGACCCGGCCGCCACCGCGCCCGACCGCGACACCGAACTGCTGCTGATCTGCGCCGCCGGCGTGCGCTCGCTGGCTGCCGCCCAGGAACTGCAGGCGCAGGGCTATCGCAACGTCGCGTCGGTGTCCGGCGGCTACCACGCCAGGCTGGCCGCCGGCCATCCGGGGGACGCGCAGCGCCCCCCCGCCACCGCCCCCCACCCGGGTGCCCAACTGCGGCTGATCTGCGCCCCCGGCGTGGGCGCGCGGCCCGCGGCGCAGGCGCTGCACAGGCGCGGCTACGACAACGTCGGGTCGGTCGCCGGCGGCTACCAGGCGTGGCTCGCCGCCGGCCTGCCCGTGGACGCCCGCCGCGACGCCGACTTCATGGAGCGCTACTCGCGCCACCTGCGCCTGCCGCAGGTGGGCATCGACGCCCAGGAACGACTCGAGCGGGCGCGCGTGCTGATGGTGGGCGCCGGCGGGCTGGGCTCGCCGGGGGGGGTTTACCTGGGCGCGGCCGGCGGCGGGGTAGAGCGGCGGGGGGGC
>NZ_JAIBFH010000208.1 GCF_019459675.1 Arenimonas sp. | reverse complement strand
GCCCCCCCGGGCGGGCGCGGGGGCCTCCGCCCCCCGCCGCCAGCGCCGACCTCAGGCGTGCAGCGCCTCGCTTTGCCGCAGCCAACTGGACGTCACGGTCGCGTACTCGTTGAAGAGCAGGTCTCCCGGGTCGAGTGCCATTTCCTCGCACAGGGCGGGCAGGGCCGCCTGAAACTGCCGATAGCGGGCCTGGACCCGGGCCGCGCCGGGGATGGTCTTGCGCTTGGTCGCGTTGGCCAACCAGTTGCGGACCCGGGCGATCAGCACCAGCGGGTCGTCGTTGTGCGCCTGGACGTCCTGACCGGCAATATCGGACAGGAACTGCTGATAGCGGAAGCGTTCGCGATCGACGATCAAGCTGAACTTCTTGGCTTGGTCACCTTGTCCAAAATAACGGGCGCCCAGGAAGACGCCCAACTCGAACGGCATGTTGAATCGCGGCAACGCATTGCCCTCGCTCAGCTCGGTCCGCGAGATATCGTGGATTCCGAACTTGCAGGCCTCGATGATGCGCCGGATCTTCTCGATCCGGACATCGCCGCCGTCCTCGACCTCCTGCGCGCAGCGCGGCTGGTAGCCGCAATCGAGAATCGCGAACACGGCGGCGAACAGCATGGGGCGGTACTGCTGGTCAAACGGGCAGTTGATGAACACGCTGGCGGCATAGGACGCCTTCATGGTGTGCGCCCGGCTCACTTCTTGGACTTCCGGCCCGTCAGGACGCGGCTGACCGCTTGCTCCACCCGCCGGGGCGCCAGCGCGCCGCTGCTGATGGGCTTGAGCACAACCCGCGTGGTCTGGCCGTCGGCCGTGCGGCGCGTGCTGACGTGTTGGGTGAGCGCGGACCCCGCCAGGCTTTTCGCCGAGGATTTGGTCGCCCCGCCCTTGGCGGCTCCCGGCGTCGATTTCGACTTGCCCGTCGTCTGTGTCAACACGCTACCGGCCAAGGAACGCGTCGTCGGCCGAGTGCGGGGATCGGCCAAGACGGCCCCTGCTTTTCTTGCCACGCCGGAGGAGGTTTGCTTTTTCGTGCCCGCCTGCGCCAAGGCGCTACCGGCCAAGGACTTGGCCCGGTCGCTCGCCCGCGCGTCCTTGAGCACTTTGGCGGACTGGGCGGCGACGCGGGACGAGGTTTTCTCAGACTTGGCCATGGGGCCTCCAGGGAAAGCAGGGTCGGCACCCGCACTATGGCGTAGGTGCCTGGACGGGGAAAGTCGACGCCCAACGGGCCTAGGTGCGTTGCCAGCGCGGATCGGCTGGGATACCGAGTCCCGAGCTCGGGCCAGGGCGGTGCCTTACATGCAGATAGATGACCCCGCTCAGCAGCGCGGCGAAGAAGCACCAGACCGAAATAAACCATTGGGCATAGGCCACGTAGGCCGCCACAGCGGAGACCAGCGCCAACACGCCGAACCAGCGGATCCAGCGATGGCTGGAGAGCATCTGACTCATCGTCGTGGCGGCCAGGTACAACACCAGCACCATCGCGATATAAAAGTGCGGCGAGTCGTAGTCGATATGCTGGCCAACCGGGCGGGCCACAATCGGGTTCACAACCATGC
>NZ_JAIBFH010000187.1 GCF_019459675.1 Arenimonas sp. | reverse complement strand
CCGCGTAGGTGGGGTCGAGCGCGTGCTCGGCGTCGATGAAGGCCGCCGTGCCGCCGGCCTTCTGGCACTCGGCGATGACCTGCAGGGTGAGCGTGGTCTTGCCCGAGGACTCAGGACCATAGATCTCGATGACGCGGCCCTTGGGCAGGCCGCCGATGCCCAGCGCGATATCGAGCATCAGCGAGCCCGTGCCGATGACTTCGGCCGGCTCGGTGCTCTTGTCGCCCATGCGCATGACCGCGCCCTTGCCGAACTGCTTTTCGATCTGGCTCAGGGCGGCGGTGAGAGCGCGCTTCTTGTTTTCGTCCATCGCGGCACTCTTCTTGTTGTCGTCCATCGTGGAGCTCCTCGGGGTTACGTTTTTGGTTGCGGCCAGATTAGGGGGTGGAAGTCTCACGGACTGAGAAGCCGCCTGTGGATCGGAATTTAGATCTTCCGGCGGCTTGGCGGCATCGGAAGCCGCTTCGATGCGCTGTAGGGAAAGCGACTTCTTGGCCGGTGATTTCTTGTTTCCAAAGCTCATCGGTTCGGCCTCACCAGGCCGCAGTAAAGGCCCTCGATGGCGAAGTCCTGGTCGGGCTTGACCACGATGGGGGCGAAGTCGGGGTTGCGGGGCAACAGTCTGATGGCGTCTTTCCCTATCTTGAGCAGCTTGACCGTGATTTCGTCGTCGATGCGTGCGACCACGATCTGGCCGCTGCGGGCGTCGGAGGTGCGGTGCACGCCGATCAGGTCGCCGTGCAGGATGCCTTCGTCGCGCATCGAGTCGCCCTTCACCTTGAGCAGGTAGTCGGGCGAGGGCTGGAAGAACACCCGGTCGAGCAGGACCATGTCGTGGTGGCCGGCGTCGGCGCCGATGGGCAGGCCGGCGGCTACCTGGCCCAGCACCGGCAGGCGGAGAAGATCGCCCCCGACCGCCGGGACGAGGTCGGCGGCCGGGGACGATACAAGACGGATACCCCGCGCCTGGCCCGGCACGCGCCGGATGGCGCCCGCCTGCTCGAGGGCTTCGAGGTGGTATTGGGCCGCGCGCACGCCTTTGAAGCCAAAGGCGTGGGCGATTTCGACCTGGGAGGGCGGCACGCCGTCGGCGTCGATGCGCTCGGCGATCATGGCGAGGATGGCGTGCTGGGTGTCTGAGATATTCATTAGTAGTAATACTACTAACAACCCTCCCCCGCCTGTCAAGCCTTTACTGCGCCAGCTTGAGCAGGCCCTGCAGGGAGGCCTCGACGGTCTGCCGGCGCACCGAATCGCGATCCCCGTCGAAGTGGAACAGTTCGGCCTTGGGATAGCCGCCGCGGCGCTTCCAGCCGATCCACACCGTGCCCAGTGGCTTGTCGGGGGTTCCGCCGCCCGGGCCGGCGATGCCGGTCACCGCCACCGCGATGCTGGCGCCCGAGGTCACCAGGGCGCCCGACACCATTTCCATCACCGTTTCGCGGCTGACCGCGCCGTGCTCGGTGAGGGTCTCGGGGCGCACGCCCAGCAGCGCCTGCTTGGCTTCGTAGCTGTAGGCGGCCATGCCGCAGTCGAACCAGCCCGAACAGCCCGGGATGTCGGTGATGGTCTTGGCGATCCAGCCGCCGGTGCAGCTCTCGGCGGTGGCCAGCATCAGGTGCCTGGCCTGGAGCGCGGCGCCGACCTGTTCAGCCAGCTGGTGCAGCAGATCGTCGTTGGGCAGCGTTCTGGAATCCATGCCCATAGCGTAGTCGGAGCGCGTTCGACTGGCTAGCTCGCAGGCCCGGGGCCGACCCGCTTGACTTCTTTGTCTACAGATGTAATCTAATGCCTCGTTTACAAGCGTAGACAAAGACATGCAGATCAGCGAAGCCGAAAGCGTCGTCATGGAAGTGCTCTGGCGCGGCAGCCCCCGCACCGCCGAAGAAGTGATCGCCGAACTGTCCCGCGACCAGGACTGGCAGGTGTCCACCATCAAGACCCTGCTCGGGCGGCTGGTGAAGAAGGGCGCCGTGGATGCCGCGAAGGACGGTCGTCGCTTCAGCTACTCGCCCGTGCTGACGCGCGAGGCCTGGGTGCAGGGCCAGAGCAGCAGCCTGCTCGAGCGCGTTTTCGACGGCCGGCTGGCGCCGCTGATCGCCCACTTCACCGAAACCCGGAAGCTCACGCGCAAGGACATCGCCGATGTGAAGCGCCTGCTGGAGGAACTCGACGATGGCAAGTGACGTGCTGGTTGAACTGATGCAGGCCACGCTGGCGCTCACCCTGGGCATGGGCCTGGTGGCCCTGGTGCGCGCGCCGTTGCGCCGATGGCTGGGTGCCCAGGCCGTCTACGCTTGTTGGGCACTGGTGCCTCTGGCCGTGGTGGCGGTGCTGCTGCCTGCGCCGCGCGGCGGCAGGACCTTGGCCACCTTGACCGCCGTCACCGACCTCGTGCCGGCCGGGGCGGGCGCCTCGTCGCCCCTGCCCCTTTGGTCCGCGATGCTGGGCCTCTGGCTGCTGGGTGCCGTCGTACTTGCCCTGGTGATGGTCGCGCGGCAGCTGCGCTTCCACCGCAGCGTGCAGCGCCGTCCCACGCAGCCGCACGACGTGTCGCCGTTGGCCACGCCGGCCGTGGCCGGCCTGCTCCGGCCGCGCGTGGTGCTGCCGGCCGATTTCGCCACCCGCTACACCGCCGACGAACAGCGCCTGGTGATCGCGCACGAACAGCTGCACATCGAGCGCGGCGACATTCCCGCCCAGGCCCTGGCCACGCTGCTGCGCTGCGTGTTCTGGTTCCACCCGCTGGTGCACGTCGCGGCGACCCGCTTCCGCTTCGACCAGGAACTGGCCTGCGATGCCGCGGTGCTGGCGCGCCACCCCGATTCGCGCCGCCGCTATGGCGAGGCGATGTTCAAGACCCAACTGGCCGAGTACGGCCTTCCCGTGGGCTGCCACTGGCAGTCCAGCCATCCCCTGAAGGAGAGAGTCGCCATGCTCAACCAACCCATCCCCGGCAAAGCCCGTCGTCGTGCAGGTTCGGTCCTGGTCGCGTCGCTGCTGGCCATCGCCACGTTCAGCGCCTGGGCCGCGCAGCCCGCGACGCCGACGGTGGTCAAGGGGCTGCAAGCCGCCACCGACGACGACGTCCTGACGCAGCCCAAGTACCCCGCCAGCGCCCTCGCCCAAGGCATCAGCGGTCGGGTCGACCTCGACGTGCTGGTGGGCACGGATGGGCGGCCGGAGGAAATCCGCGTGGTGACGTCCCGGCCCGAGGGCGTGTTCGACAAGGTCGCCGTGGAGGCTGCGCAACAGTGGCAGTTCAACGCCGGACGCAACGGCTTGCGCGGCGAAAAGGTGGAAGGTTGGGTGCGGATACCGGTCCAGTTCACGGCGGACGCTCCGCCCGAGGGCACGCAGGTCGACCACGGCAGCTGACGCGCGGGCGGCGGGCCATCGCGGCCCGCTGCCCTTCTCCGCGCCACCCGGCCGCATGCGGCACAATGCAGCAGATCCGACGGCGACTCCCCGGCCGTCCCCTCCCTGACTGCCCGCCCCCATGTCTGCCCAAGATTCGAACGCGCCCGCGCACACGCCCCTGATGAAGCAGTTCTTCGCCGCCAAGGCGGAGCACCCGGACATCCTGCTGCTGTTCCGGATGGGCGACTTCTACGAGCTGTTCTACGACGACGCGCGCAAGGCCGCGCGCCTGCTCGACATCACCCTCACCCAGCGCGGCGCCTCGGCCGGCGCGCCCATCCCGATGGCCGGCGTGCCGGTGCAC
>NZ_JAIBFH010000135.1 GCF_019459675.1 Arenimonas sp. | reverse complement strand
CCCCCCCCCCCCCCCCCCCCCCCCCCCCCCCCCCCCCCCCCCCCCCCCCCCCCCCCCCCCCCCCCCCCCCGCTTCTTGTCTGGCCAGGATCGTGGGCGCTGGCGGCTGCACCGGCTCGACTGGCCGTTCGTCTTCATCGGCGTGTTCGCGGGCGACGGGCAGGAGTTCGTGCTGCGGCTCGACTGCAGGGGGTTCCCGACGGCAGCGCCCACGGGCACGTTCTGGGACCTGGAGACCGGCATGCGTCTGCCGGATTCGCGATGGCCTCGCGTCGGCGAGCGTATGAGTCTGGCCTTTCGGCCCGACTGGAAAGGCGGCATGGCGCTGTACGTGCCCTGCGACCGGGAGAGCCTGGTCGGACACGACGCCTGGCCAGCGCAGTATCCGCAGCTTATTTGGAACCCCGCGAAGGGGATTTCGCACTACCTCGAGGTGGTGCACGACCTGCTTCAAGGCCTCGACCATGAACGCGTTGCGGCTTGAGGTCTCTCCGGGGCTGTGGGCGGCGATCCTCGCGCACCTTCGCGAGCAGGGCGCCGGCGTGCGCGAGAGCGGCGGATTCTTTTTGGGCCAGGTCCAAAACGGGGTGCGGAAAGTCACCCGCTTCCTGCCCTACGAGGAACTGCAGGCGGATGCGCTGCAAACGGACTTCGTGCATCTGTCCAGCGCCAGCTTCAGTCGGTTATGGGACTACTGTGCCACGAACGCCCTCGAAGTCGTTGCCGACGTGCATACCCACCGTTTCGGCGCGGGGCAGAGCCGCAGCGATAGCGAGAACCCGATGCTGGCGATCGCGGGGCACGTGGCTCTTATCATCCCGGACTTCGCGCAAGGGCCTGTCGGCCTTGATCAAATCGGGCTGTACGTCTACCAAGGCGCCCATCGTTGGACGCGCTACCGCGGAGCATCCGTGGCGCGCGTCATGACCTTCACGACGCCGGAGGGCGAACCATGACGCAGTTCGATGCCGATGCTATGCACCGCCTGGCGAAGCTGGCGCTGGACGCCGGGGAGGTTGCCACGCCGGAGGCGGCGCTCGCGCTGTTCCAGCAGTACCGGCTGCGAATCCACCTGGCCGAGGGCTGGGCAAGCACGCTGGCTGGCCAGGCTTGTGTTGTCACCGCGGTCAGTACCGCCTCGCGCGCGCTGCTGGGCGGCGTGGAAGTGACCGGCGATCTCACTCCGGTGATGCACGTGCCGCTGTTCGCGGGCCTGCCCGCCGCGGACGTCGTGGCGGCGCTCGGGGGAGCCGTGACGGCCACACCGACGCCCCGTTTGCCGTCGCTGTTGATCGGGGATGGTCCGCCGCCGGAAGGTGCGGCCCTCACCCTTCGCGCGTCCTGGGATGGCTGGTGTGCGCAGGTTGCGCCGGCCGACAGCGCTGACCACTTGGTTGTCGGAGACGACAATCCGCTGGCGGGCGTCTGTGCCGGTGCGCTCGCCGTGAGCGAGATGTTCTCCCACGTGCGCGGCGACTCGCCCGAGGCAGGCCACCGCCGAATCGGGCTGTCTCTGTGGAGCCCCTTGGCGATCGAGGACTGGCGTGCGCCCGAGCACCGCGGGCCGGCGTTGGCGTACCTGCCAACCGACCTGTGGATGGTCGGCCTGGGGCACCTCGGGCAAGCCTACGCATGGGGCCTGGCGATGCTCCCCTACCCCGCGCAACGCCGACCGCGCCTGGTCCTCCAGGATTTTGACCGCGTGACTGCCTCCAACCTGAGCACGTGCCTGCTGGTGGGCGCCGATGACGTCAAGGAGCGAAAGACGCGCGTCGTGGCACGTCGCCTAGACGCGATCGGTTTCGACATCGACCTGGTGGAGCGCCGCTTCGGCGCGCAGCATCGGGTGCAGCCCGGGGAGCCAATGGTGGCCCTGTTCGGCGTGGACAACGTAGCGGCGCGGCGCGATCTCGACTCCGCAACGTTTGCGATGGTCGTCGAGGCCGGGCTGGGCAGCGGCTATCGCGACTTTCGCAACGTGCGCCTACACAGTTTGCCGGGACCGCGCCCGGCCACGGAGCTGTGGCCCGCGCAGGTCGCAAGTCAGCAGGCAACCGTGCTCAACACCGCGTACAAACAGCTCGCGGACGACAGCGGTGACCTTTGCGGGGTGACGATGCTGGCGTCCAAGGCCGTGGCCACACCGTTCGTGGGGGCCTTCGCTGCGAGCCTGGCCCTGGCGGAACTCGTCCGACCCCTGCATGGCGGGGGTGTACACGCCAGCCTCGACTGCCCACTGCGATCGCTCACGCATCGTCTGGGAGCGCCAACTCACCCGAATTCACGCTGCGCGTTCATTGAATTGCCCTAGGACGACAATGAAAAAATCCCGTCAATGCCACCGGCGTGCTCCGGTCGCTGCCAACGCCACGATGCCGACGACCTCAGCCGAGCACAGACTGATCCTCCTGCAGGCGTACGAAGGTGAACGGGGCGTCGCCTACCTGCTTGGCGCCGTGGGCGTGTTCGCGCCAACGACCGTCACCTTGTTCGTGATCGATCGGCCGGCGTACCTTGCAATGGGCTGGAGCCAGTCCCTACTCGTGGTCGGCGCCGTGGGCGGAATGGTGACCGCATTGCTCATGTGCGGCCTCGTGATCCAGGCCGTTTCCCAGCGCCACAAACCCTTGCCTGCCGATGAGCGCCAACGCCTGATGCTCAACGCGCTGGTGTGCGGGCCGGTGCTGGCCATGTTTGCGCAGTTCGCCGGCCTCACCATTGCACTCACCTCCAGCATGGCCTTTCCAAGCTACGCCTACACCGTCCTGCTGATCGCGGCGGGGTTCGCCACCACACAGGGCGCGTGGGCCTTCCTGACGCGAATGCGGCAGAACTTGGTGGGGGGGCTTCGCCGATGGATTCGCACGCGGCGCGTCGGCGACCCGAATACGTCTGCACGGTGAGGGGCTAGATTCTGGGCGCGATCCACTGGCACACTGTCGGCGGACGGAGATGCTCATTTCGAGGATGCCCATGAGTGAGGCGACGCCCATGTTCCAGTCGGTACCTGCCGACGTGGTTGAAACTCTGCTACTGGCAGCGTGCCCGGAGCGGGAGGCCGAACTACGCGCCAACTGGGAACAATTCCAACCCGAGTACCAGCTCAGGAAAGATGACGTGGGAACCGCCCTCAGCGCCCTCGGCCACCGCGTCCGCTGGATGCACAAGACCTTCGCGCTCGACTGGGCTATTGCGACCCTAGGCATGCATGCACTCACGGCGTACAGCCCGCACATCTTCGTGGCTCAGGCTTTCGGCGTGCCGTTATCCTTGCATGGTCACACAGACGACGCTGATCTCGAAGCCATCGAGTCGCACATGGATGCGGTGGCCTATTTCGCGGGGCAGATCCGGAACGCGAAGCGCTTGGAGGACGTGGCGTGGCCCGACGACATTCCGCCGCCGGGTGCGTGTCCGGATCCAGCTAAAGACCCCGCGGGCAAGGCCACGTTCGACCTGGCCTGCCTCGCCACGGCGGCCTCCTTCTTCCACGAACTTCGCCACTTGCAGTTCTCCGCTGAGCAAAATGCGCCGGCCGTGTCGGTAGCTGAAGAACGCGCCTGCGATGAACACGCCCGCCGCATGCTGCTCGACCGCGTTGCCGATTACGCGCTGAGCCGTGCGGAGCCTCAGGTGAGCGTTTCTAACAAGCGAATCATGGGACTGGCGACGGCCGCGCTGTGCATCGCCTACGCCGAGGCGCCGGGCTTGCCGTCGGCGATCGCGAACAGCCATCCGCCCATTGCGGAACGTTTTCAGGTGCTGGTTCTGGAGGCGACCGCCGATGACAACGCGCATTGCTGGGTCTATTCGGCGTGCTTGCTCATGCATTTGCTGCGCCGAGTCAACAGAATGCCCACGTCGGTAACATTCACGTCCTCTAAGCACTTATGCACACAGCTGGCCAGCCTGCTCTAAGCAGTGCGGTGATGTCGACCCGCGTCGTCGCCGACGAGATCAATCGCTGTAGATGAACTCCGCTCGGCTTACGGCGGGAGCTGGTTCACCCACGACGAAGCGAATGAAGACGCCGTGCTCGTATCCCAGGTGATGCCCGTACGCGCGCAGTTTGTTCAGATCCCGAATATCGGGCAGGCGATTGCTGGACTTCTTTAGCTCGAACACGACATGATTACCGCCGGGACCTCGGTGGTGAACGATTATGTCCGGCAACACGGCGCTGCCCTCATCATCATCGTTGCCGGTCCCGTCCGGAATTGTCTTGCGCGCCACGCCATCGCGGTCGTATTCGCAGTCGACGTCCCAGCCGGGAAACTGTGCCTCCACGTAGATCGCTAATCGATGCGAAATGGCTCGTTCGCCGACGCGATTAACGAAGAGGTAGACGTCAAGTTCAAGAAGTTGTTCCACCGCCACAATTACGCGCTCGGCAACCTCAGCATCTCGCGAGGTGCGCCGCAGATCGTTTTGCCACGGCATTGCCTCTACTCCTTTGGACACAGCGTCCTGCGGAATACTACAAGACGCTGAAGATGCAGCACAGCTGGGGAATGTAAGTGTGTGTGTCATCGCGCTCGCCAAGTCATCAGCGCGCATCCGCTAGCGACGACTCAAATGCATGGGAGAGCCCTGACTCGAATCACTCACCAAGACTCCTTTGGGATCGGCATTCCCTACCTCCGATAGACTTCCTTAATCCACCTGCTACACGAAGGTCAGCTCTCGACCAGGAGCGGACATCGCGACTAGCCAAAGAACCACCTGACTTAAGCCGAACCGCGAAGCGGTTTCGGCTTGAATGAATTGCTATACGTTTTCACTGACCCAGTTTTCCATCCCGGTGATTAGCTCCGGCATAGGCAGGTCCTCTATATCTTTTTGCGAAAAGCCCCGTGAGATCAGTTCGTCGTAGTTGGCTGCCATGAAGTCTGCAAATGCACCCCACACCTTGGCAGGCCCGGCGGCATTGGAGCGGCACTGGGTGGCTAGCCAATTCCGAACCTCTGTAGCTGCTTGCTCGGGTTCGTTGCGGTGGGCTGCGATGTCAGACCCGGACAAGTCCGACAGTGCCGCTTGGTAACGATATTTCTCTGCTTCCAATATCAGGCAGCGCTTCTGCGAGAATTCGCCGCCACCAAAATTTCGGCAGCCCACGTCGAGCCCCAGCTCGAAAGGCATATTGAGTCTAAAAACATCTCCTGCTTTACGCGCCTTAATGCGAGATAGATCGTGGATTGCGTATTTTGATTCTTGAATAAGTTCAAGAATTTTCGTAATTCGTGACTCTCCTGAGTCATTACGCTCAAGTGAAATTCTCGGCCTAAAGCCTAGATAGATCGTTGTGAACAGAATAGGCCGGAGTAGCCCGTAATAGTCTTTATCAAATGGACAATTGATAAAGATGTTGCTCTCGAATGCCATGTCGTTCTAACGCTTCTTATCTTTGGGGGGATATGGGTCGTTGCCGTAGCTATCCTTTGCTCGGATCGTCCCGTCCTTCTTGTGCACATACAGTTCTGATTTGTCTTTCTTAGCGAGCTGTCTGGCGTGCTTGACGGCTGCCTCTTGGGTGGTGAACACCTTAGAAGCACGCTCTGAGCCCGTGCGACGGACTGCCCAGCCACCACTGGTACTCGGAACTACGTGCTGGTCTTTCTTGGCCATTGCGACGACCTCTCAAAAACGTATAACGCCTGAATTAAGCCGAGCCGCGAAGCGGCTTCGGCTTGAATGAATTGTCAGGCACCAAGATAGGCTGCCGCATCGTGGTTTGACCAGCCGCCACGGCCGGGGCGCCCCGGGGTGCCTGAATACCCTGGTCGTCCGGGAGTGCCGGCTAATCCAGGCATTCCGGGTGTGCCAGAAAGACCAGGTACGCTGGGAAGACCAGTTGTACGGTTGCGGCTAAAAGCAAGTGCAGAGTTGCTTGAGTCGAAGATGACGCCGCCGTCAAACCAACCGATGTGCTGCCCGTTAAAAGCGTAGACGTTATTGCCACCAAGCCAAGCTATGACTTTTCCATGGCGGTCTCGGATCTTCGTGTCATCCCAGATCACGCATGGCTTGCCTTGGCTATCGAATAACCACTCCGCCATGAACCTTCCCCTTGCGCCAAACCACCGTATATGCGGACTCCGGGGTCCGGTTATAAATCCGATCGACGAGCTGGGCGACCCACCGCAAGCCGATGATTCTGGGAGAGCTTAGGCGGAGCTTATCCGGGAAACAATCCGCCGCAAACCCAGACGCCGGGCGCCCTCCTCAAGGCCTGCCTAAAGTGGCCCAGGCTGAGGCTCCGACAGCACTTCCTAATGGGAGCACATGTCCGCATCGCGTCGAAAGGTGCCCTTCCCTACCCCCGATAATGGTCCCTAACCGATCCCCATGAGGGCCAACGCCAGGGAGCCCCGGTAGCGGCCACCGCGAACTCACGCCGGATTGAGAGGCGCGATTAACTGTTCGCCCTGGTTACGGGGATTGCCCACGGCTAGTCCCACTCGGTGGATCTGCAGCGGAAACTCCTGCGGCTGGAGGAAAGCCTCGGCTTCAGACGCAGTGCTGGTCAGCCACGCCTGCCAGTCGCCAGTCCGGAGCACACGAGGCGACCGGTGATGGATCTTCCGGATATCCCCTAGGGCCTCGGTGGTGATGATCGTATACGTGGCGATCTCGTTGCCCTCCTGCCCGGTCCACCGGGAAAAGAGGCCTGCGAACATGATTGGGTTCTGTCCGTCGGAGTCCTGGATGAAGTACGGCTGTTTCTTCGCCCCACCCTCGTCCAGCCATTCGTACCAGCCGGAGGCAGGCACCAGGCAGCGCTGGTCACGCTTCCAGGCCTCCCGGAACGCCGGGGCCGTGCGGACTGTCTCGGCGCGGGCATTGATCGTGCTGTACGACTTCTTAGCGTCCTTGGCCCAGAAGGGCAGCAGGCCCCAGCGCATGGACTCGAGGCCCGGCCCGCCTTCGCCGAGCGTGCATACGGGCAGGATCTGCGTCGGCGCGATGTTGAAGTGAGGCTCGACATTCGCCAAGGGATTCCAGACGCGGTCGGTATACCCATCGGCGAAGCCGTTAGGGAGGGTCATCTCGCCGCGCTTGGGATTTCCGAACAGAGCATATCGTCCGCACATTCCCTCAGCCTATACCCAAGTAGCGGAAAACTCGCCAGGCCTGCCCCGAACTCTTGGCCGCCGGCGATGTGCAGGGGGTCCGCTACCGGCCAGGAGCGGACATCAAGCCTTTGGGCGATTTCAGTCGGACAGCGCCTCAGCCGATCTGAAGTCGACCCGCATCTCCAACATCGGCAGCTCATCAACGCGTGGATGAACTCCACCGTCGGCCGACCGGATCTCATACCGGTCGATCAGGTAGGGCAAGCCCTCCCCCGCCAGCAGGTCCGGGCTGTCCATCACCTCGAAGTGCAGATGGGGCTCGCGGCTGTCGCCCGAGTTGCCTATGCGGCCCAAGGCTTGGCCGCGCTTCACGCGATCGCCCTCCTTGACGCACACGCTTCCCGGCTTGAGGTGCGCGTAAAGCGCGAAGTGGCCGCCGCCGAGGTCAAGCGTGACGGTGTTGCCGGCCACATTGTCCATCGTGAGTGGAAGTGCGGTCTGGAATCCCTTGGATGTGCGCGGAACATTGTCCGGCAGGCCATCCCTGGCGGAGACCACGATGCCGTCCGCGACGGCGAAGACCGTCTCGCCATAGGCATGGTAAGAGCGCGCGTCGACCGCACCTCCCTCAAAGGTCGCTTGGTTGCGGACCTGCCTCCAGTCGATCGCATACCTGCGTGAAATCCGCGCGTTGCCACCGATCACCAGCAGCCCGACGCGATGGTGGCTGGTGTTACCCGGCCCGCCTGCGGCCATCCAGTCCGGCCCCGCAACGGGCGGGGCAAGCGTGCGCAGGGGGCCCTGTCGCGTCCCGATGGCTGGGCCCTCTGCAT
>NZ_JAIBFH010000123.1 GCF_019459675.1 Arenimonas sp. | reverse complement strand
GGGGCGGCCAGCTCCTTGCGGTAGCGCGGGTTGGCCAGGAAACCCAGCTGCCCGGCACCGGCACCGGCCAGCGTGCCCACGCCCTGGATGACGGTGCTGCCGGCGCCACGCAGCTCAAGCCCGAACCGCTCCGCCAGTTCGGAAAGCGTGTGGGACCGGACCGGCGTGGCCAAGCCGGCCGCCTTAGAAACGACCGCCGAAGGTGAACTGCAGGCGCTCGAGCCGGTCGGTGCGCTCGCGCTGGAACGGCGCGGCGTAGCTGATCGCGATCGGACCCACCGGCGACTGCCACTGCAGCGAAACACCGGCCGAGATGCGCAGCGTCTTGGCTTCCCACGAGTCAACCGAGCGGTAGACGTTGCCGTAGTCGATGAAGGCCGACAGGCGCGTGCCGCGGCTGTCGAACAGCGTCGGGAAGTAAAGCTCGAACGTGCCCGCGGTCTTGAACGAGCCGCCGATGGGCTGGCGGAAATCGGAGCTGAACGCGTAGAACGGACCGATGGTGTTGGTTTCGAAGCCGCGCACCGACTGCGGGCCGCCGGCGTAGTAGTTGCGGAAGAACGGCAGGCCGCACTCGGTGAACTGACCCGGGACGACGGCGCCGAACTCGTCGTAGACGCGGCAGGTCTGGTCCTTGGTGACGCCGTAGCTGTCGCCGTAGCCCAGCTCCGCGCCAACCTTCAGGCCCAGCCAGTTGGTGACGGGAATGTAGCTTTCGAAGTTGTAGCTCAGGCGGTAGTACTCGAGGTCGCTGCCCGGCAGGACGATTTCCGCGCCCACGCGGTTGTAGATGCCGCGGGTGGGCATCAGGAAGTCGTTGCGCGAATCGCGCTGCCAGCCCAGCTGCACGCGCCAGGCGTTGACGTTCCACTTGCGGAACGAGCCGCTCTGCAGCGGGTCGATGGTGGTCGGGTCGTCGTCGTCGTTGTCGGGAGGCGTGGTGGCGTCGAGATCGTCGTCGATCTGGAAGGTCGGGAAGCGTGCGCGGTCGCCCAGCGAATTCACCAGGTAGTCGATCAGCAGCGGCGGCGTGCTGTTGTCGTCGGTGGTCAGCTGGTTGCGGTCGATGCCCAGCGACATCGAGATGCTGTCGGTCTCGGTCAGCGGGATGCCGATCTGGAATTCACCCGAGGCCACCGCATTGTCGAACTGCGCCAGGTTGTCGGAGGCGCTGCGGGTGTAGCTGAAGTCGCTGTAGTTGAGGTTGAAGCCCAGGCTCACGCCGTCGTCGGTGAAGTAAGGGTCGGTGACGCCCAGCGAGAACTGCTTGGAGAAGCTGTTGTTCTGCACCGCCAGGCTGAAGCGGTTGCCCGTGCCCAGGAAGTTGTTCTGCGTGAGCTGGACGCTGGTGATCAGGCCGTACGCCTGCTGGTAGCCCAGGCCGAACGTGAACTGGCCGGAGTTGCGCTCCTTCACGGTGATCACCACGTCCACCTGGTCGGGCTGGCCGGCCACTTCGGGGGTTTCGATGTCCACGGTGTCGAAGTAGCCCAGGCGCTGCATGCGGACCTTGGAGCGGTCCACCGCGGCCTGCGAGAACCACGCGCCTTCGAACTGGCGCATTTCGCGGCGCATCACTTCGTCGGCGGTGGTGGCGTTGCCGATGAAGACGATGCGGCGGACCTGCACGCGCGGGCCCGGTTCGACGAAGAAGTTGACGCTGAGCGTGCGGCCTTCGCGGTCGATCTCCGGCACCGGGTTCACCTGCGCGAACGCATAGCCGATGTTGCCCAGGGTGGCGATGATGCCGTCGCTGGTCAGCTCGACCAGCGCGCGCGAGAAGGTCTCGCCTTCCTTGAGCGCCACCAGCTTTTCGATGTCTTCCAGCGGAAGGATGGTGTCGCCGGTGACCTTCACCGAGGAAACGGTGTAGATCTCGCCCTCGGCGACGTTGGCGGTGACGAAGATGTCGCGCTTGTCGGGGGTGATGGCGACCTGGGTGGATTCGACGTTGAAGTCGACGTAGCCGCGGTCGAGGTAGTAGTTGGACAGCTTTTCCAGGTCGCCCGAAAGCTTCTCGCGCGAATACTGGTCGTCGCGGCGGTACCACGACAGCCAGTTGGTGGTGCCCGACTCCCAGCCCTCGCGGATGTCTAGGTCGGTATAGGTCGGGTTGCCCACGATGTTGATGTCGCGGATGCGCGCGGCCTTGCCTTCGGCGATCGCGATGGTGATGTCGACGCGGTTGCGGTCGAGGTTGGTGAGCGTCGGGGTGATGGAGACGTTGTACTTGCCGCGGTTGTTGTACTGGCGGATCAGTTCCTGAGTGAC
>NZ_JAIBFH010000102.1 GCF_019459675.1 Arenimonas sp. | reverse complement strand
CGGGCGGCCCGCGCCCTGCCTGCGTCGCCGCGGCGGGGCCGGGGGTGGGGGGGGGGTGGGGGGGTGGGCGGTCCCCCCCCCCCCCGCGCCTCACCTCCTCCCCCCCCCGCCCCCCCCGCCCCCCCCCGCGGTGGTGCTGTCGGCCGAAGATGCCCGCGGCTGCCCCGTTCCCTGCCTGGTGGCGAAGTCGCCGTACGTGGCGTTCGCCAAGATCGCCGCGCTGTTCGAAGCCGAGCCGGCGCTGGCGCCCGGCATCCATCCCAGCGCGGTGATCGCCGCCGACGCCCGCATAGACCCCGGCGCACAGGTCGGTCCCTTCTGCGTGGTGGGCGCCCGCAGCCGCGTGGCGGCCGGTGCCGTGCTCGGCCCGGGCTGCCTGGTGGGCGACGACTGCAGCATCGGTGCCGGCAGCCTGCTGGTGGCGCGCGTGACCCTGGTGGCCCGCGTGCGCCTGGGGGCACGCGTGCGCATCCACCCCGGCGCGGTGCTGGGCGCCGACGGCTTCGGCCTGGCGATGGACGCGGGGCGCTGGATCAAGGTGCCCCAGCTGGGCGGCGTGGTGGTCGGCGACGACTGCGAGATCGGCGCCAACACCACCATCGACCGTGGCGCGATCGAAGACACCGTGCTGGAAGAAGACGTGCGCCTGGACAACCAGATCCAGGTCGGTCACAACGTGCGCATCGGCGCCCACACGGCCATGGCCGGCTGCACGGCGGTGGCCGGGTCGGCGAAAATCGGCCGCTACTGCCTGATCGGCGGCGCCGTGGGTATCACCGGGCACCTGGAGATCTGCGACCGGGTGACGGTGACGGCCATGAGCCTGGTCACCCAGTCCATCGCCGAGCCGGGCGAGTATTCGTCGGGAATGCCGGTGCAGGACAGCCGGTCCTGGCGCCGCAACGGCGCCCGTTTCAGGCAATTGGACGCTCTGGCGCGTAAGATAAGCGCCCTCGACAAAGATTGAAGCAGGGAAACACCGGATGAGCGACGACACCATCAAGATGCCCGTGGACGTCTCGTGCATCCTGCACCTGCTGCCGCACCGGTACCCGTTCCTGCTGGTGGACCGGGTGATCGAACTCGAACCGCACAAGCGCATCCGCGCCATCAAGAACGTCACCTACAACGAACCCTTCTTCCAGGGCCATTTCCCGGGCCGCCCGGTGATGCCCGGCGTGCTGGTGATCGAGGCCATGGCCCAGGCCGGCGGCCTGCTCACCCAGCTTTCCCAATCCAAGGACGCTTCGCCCGAGGGCAAGCTGTTCTACCTGGTGAAGGTGGACAACGCCCGCTTCAGCCGCATGGTGGTGCCCGGCGACCAGATCGACATCGAGGTGGTGCTCAAGCGCACCATCCGCAACATGGCGCTGTACGCCTGCGTGGCCTGCGTGGGCGGCAAGGAAGTCGCCAGCGCCGAGATCCTGTGCGCCGAGGGCAAGGCCGACGCATGATCCATCCGACCGCGCAGATCGACCCGGGGGCGCGAATTGGCGCGAACGTCAGCGTTGGCGCGTTCGCGGTCATCGGCGCGGACGTGGAGATCGGCGACGGCACGCGCGTGGACGCACACTGCGTGATTACCGGCCCAACCCGCATCGGCCGCGACAACCACTTCCATCCGCACGCCGCCGTCGGCGGCGACCCGCAGGACAAGAAGTACGCCGGCGAACGCACCGAGCTGGTCATCGGCGACCGCAACAGCGTCCGCGAGTTCACCACCATCAACCGCGGCACCGGCGACGGCGGCGGCGTCACCCGCATCGGCAGCGACAACTGGATCCTGGCCTACGCGCATATCGCCCACGACTGCCAGGTCGGCAACCACTGCGTGTTTTCCAACAACGCCACGCTGGCCGGCCACGTCGAGGTCGGTGACTACGTCATCCTCAGCGGCTTCGCCGGCATCCACCAGTTCTGCCGCATCGGCTCGCATGCCTTCATCGGCATGGGCGCGCTGGTGAACGGCGACGTGCCGCCGTATTTGATGGTGGCCTCGGAAGGCTACAGCCGCCCGCGCGGCATCAACGCCGAAGGCCTCAAGCGCCGCGGCTTCGACGCCACCCGCATAGCCGCCATCAAGCGCGCCTACCGCGCGCTTTACATGTCCGGCGCGCCGATGGCCGCCGTGCGCGAACAGCTGGCGCCCGTAGCGGCGGAATCCGACGACGTGCGGCTGATGCTCGAGTTCATCGAGCGCAGCGAGCGCGGCCTGCTGCGCTGACAGGCGCAGGCATGGCCCCTCCCGGGAAGGAAACTTCTGCGCAGCAACGCCCGCTGCGCATTGCGCTGGTGGCGGGCGAAGCTTCGGGCGACCTGCTGGGCGCCGACCTGGTGCGGGAACTGAAGCAGCGCTTCCCCGATGCCGAATTCGCCGGCGTCGGCGGACCGCAGATGCGGGCGGCCGGCCTGCAGGCCTGGCACGACTGCAGCGAACTGGCGGTGATGGGCCTGGCGGAAGTGCTGCGGCACCTGCCGCGCCTGCTGCGCCTGCGCCGCGGCCTGCGCCAACGCCTGCTGGCCTGGCGGCCCGATGTGTTCATCGGCATCGACGCGCCCGACTTCAACCTGGGCCTGGAACGCCAGCTCAAGCAGGCCGGCATCCGCACCGTGCACTACGTCAGCCCGTCGGTATGGGCCTGGCGCGAGGGCCGTGCGGCGAAGCTGGGCCAAAGCGCCGACCGCGTGCTTTGCCTGTTCCCGATGGAGCCGCCGATTTATGAGCGCCACGGCGTGGACGCGCGCTTTGTCGGCCATCCGCTGGCCGAGACCTTCGCGATGGAGCCCGATCGCCACGCCGCGCGCGCCCCGTTCGGGCTTGACGACGCCACGCCCGTGCTGGCGCTGCTGCCCGGCAGCCGGCTGGGTGAAATCCAGCGGCTGCTGCCGGTGTTCCTGGAAGCCGCTCGCCTGGTCGGTGAACGCATCCCGGCGCTGCGCATACTGGTGCCCGCCGCCAACGACGCCTGTCGCAAGGCCATCGACGCATGCGTGGCCAAGTCACCTTCGGCCAACGTGCGCGTGGTGGACGGCCAGGCGCACCAGGCGATGATCGCCAGCGACGTGGTGCTGCTGGCTTCCGGCACTGCGGCCCTCGAGGCCATGCTGGCCAAGCGCCCGATGGTGGTGGGCTATCGCATCTCGGCCCTCACCTACCGCCTGGTGATGCTGCTGGGCCTGATGAAGGTCAACCGCTACAGCCTGCCCAACGTGCTGGCGAACGAGCCCATCGTGCCCGAGCTGATGCAGGGCGACTGCACGCGCGAAAAGCTGGCCGCCGCCGTGCTGCACTGGTTCGACCATCCAGAGGCGCGCGCCACGCTGCTGCCGCGCTACCAGTACATCCACGCCAAGCTGCGCCGCGATGGCTCGGCCAGTGCGGCCCAGGCCGTGGCCGAGCTGCTGGCCGGCCAGTGACGTCGCTGCGCGTTTGCGGCGTGGACGAGGCCGGCCGCGGCCCGCT
>NZ_JAIBFH010000088.1 GCF_019459675.1 Arenimonas sp. | reverse complement strand
GCCCCCCCCCCTGGGCCCCAGGCGGGGGGGCGCGGGGGCGGGTGCCCAAAACGGTCCCTGCGGGGGGCACCCCCCCGGCCGTGCTTTCAAGACCCGTGGCCGGGTCGAGCAGGCGGAAGCTGCCGCGCAAGGGGAAGCCTTCACCCAGGGCTTTGAGGTCGCCCAGGCGCAGGGCGTCACCGGCGCGGATCATGCTGGGGAAGGTCAGCGTCTGGGTCTGCTTGAGCCCGGGCGCGAACGCGGATTCGCGCAGTGCGCCGGTGATGGGCGCGTCCGAGCGCAGCACGGCGTCGCCGCCCAGCAGGCGGTTGGCTTCCAGCGCCAGGGCGCGCTCCGCGCGGTCGGTGACGAAGCCCACCGAGCTGACGGCCATGACGGCCAGCACCAGGGCCGCCAGCAGGATGCGCACGTCGCCCGAGGCGAGGTCGCGCCGCAGCTGGCGCCACGCCAGGCGCGCAATCTTCATGCCGACACCAGTCGGCCGGAATCCAGCCGCAGCACGCGGCCACAGCGCGCCGCCAGGCGCTCGTCATGGGTCACCAGCACCAGCGTGGTGCCGGCGACGCGGTTGAGGTCGAACAACAGGTCCACGATGGCCTGGCCGGTGGTGGTGTCGAGGTTGCCGGTGGGCTCGTCGGCGAACAGCACCGCCGGCCGCGTCACGAATGCCCGCGCCAGTGCGACGCGCTGCTGTTCGCCACCGGAAAGCTGCCTCGGGTAGTGTTCGAGCCGCTCGGCCAGGCCCACCTGCGCAAGGATGGCGCGCGCCGGGCCTTCGGCGTCGTCGTCGCCCCTCAGTTCGAGCGGCAGCATCACGTTCTCAAGCGCGGTGAGCGACGGAAGCAGCTGGAAACTCTGGAAAACAAAGCCGACTTTCTCGCCGCGAACCTTCGCCCGCCCGTCCTCGTCCAGGGCCGACAGGGGTTGTCCGTCCAGCATCACCGAGCCCTCGCTGGGAACGTCCAGGCCTGCCAGCAGCGACAAAAGCGTGCTCTTTCCTGAACCGGAAGCACCGACAATCGCGACCGCTTCACCCTTGGCGATGGTAAAACCGACCCCATCGAGGATAGTGAGCTGTCCCGACGGCAGCGGCACGCGCTTGCCCAATCGTTCTGCACGCAGGGCCTGGGTGGCGGCGTAAACATCGTGGCTGTCGGCCATGGCAATCCTCAAATCGTGGAGTTTCAATCAATGTCGCAAGTTTACGGAGCATGGCGGGCCAGGGTTCAACGGGGCGTAACGGCCCTGCTGCTGGCGCTGGCCCTGCCGGCCATGATGGCGCACGCGGCGCAGCCCAGCCCTGTGCGCAAAGTCTTGGTCATGGGGGATTCACTCTCGGCCGCTTACGGGCTTGCGCCCGCGCAGGGCTGGGTGGCGCTGACCGACGAGCGGCTCAAGGCCCGCCATCCGGGCTGGCGCATGGCCAACGCCAGCATCAGCGGCGAAACCACCGCCGGTGGCGCCAGCCGCATCGCCGGCGAGCTCGCGCGGCACAAGCCGGCCGTGGTGGTGATCGAACTGGGCGCCAACGACGGGCTGCGCGGCCTGCCGCTGGCACAGACGCGCGCCAACCTCGAGCGCATGGTTGTCGCGTCCAAGCAGGCCGGGGCGCGCGTGCTGCTGGTGGGCATGCGCATGCCGCCCAACTTCGGCGCGCAGTACACCCAGGGCTTCGAGCGCAACTACAGTGACCTGGCCAAGCTCCATGGCACCGCCTTGCTACCCTTCCTGCTTGAGCCGATCGCCACCGAGCGCAGCGCGTTCCAGTCCGACAACCTGCACCCGGTGGCCGAGGCCCAGCCCAAGCTGCGGGACCATGTCTGGCCCGCCCTGGCGCCGCTGTTGCGCTGAACTTTTCAAAGTCCCGAGGAATTGCCCGATGAGAACCGCCCTCGCCTCCCTGCTGGTCCTGGCCTGCGCCGCCTGTGGCGCCCGCGAACCCGCGGATGCGGCACAAGCCGCCCGGCCCGCCAAACCAGCGGAAACCACTGAATTCAATGGCCTGGAAATCACCCGGGTTGCCCAGGGGCTCGAGCATCCCTGGGGACTGGCGTTCCTGCCCGACGGCCGCATGCTGGTGACCGAACGTCCCGGCCGGCTGCGCATCGTGTCGTCCGACGGCAGCGTGTCGGCGCCGGTATCGGGAGTGCCCGGGGTTTATGCCAAGGGCCAGGGCGGCCTGCTGGATGTGGCGCTGGATCCCGATTTCGCCACCGATCCCTGGGTGTACCTGAGTTACAGCGAACCCGGTGAAGGCGGCGGTGGCACGGCCGTTGCCCGTGGAAAGCTGGTGGCCGGCGCGCTCACCGATGTGGCGGTGATCTTCCGCCAGCTGCCCAAGCTCGAGGCCGGCCAACACTTCGGTTCGCGCCTGGTGTTCGACCGCGAGGGCCGCCTGTACGTCACCAGCGGCGACCGCGGCAACTGGGACAATCCGCAGCGCCTGGACCGGGGCCAGGGCAAGATATTCCGCATCAACCGCGACGGCAGCATTCCCGCCGACAACCCCTTCGTGGGCCGTGACGATGCCATTCCCGCCGTCTGGTCCTACGGCCATCGCAACGTGCAGGGCGCAGCGCTGCATCCCACCACCGGCGTGCTGTGGCAGACCGAGCACGGGGCGCGCGGTGGCGACGAACTCAATATCCCCGGGGCCGGCCTCAACTACGGCTGGCCCGTGATCACGCTGGGCATCAACTACAACGGCCAGGCGATCGGCTCGGGCGAAAAAACTGCCGAGGGCATGGAGCAGCCGATCCACTCCTGGACGCCGTCCATCGCGCCCAGCGGCCTGGCCTTTTACACCGCCGACCGGTTCCCGGAGTGGAAAGGCAGCCTGTTCGTCGGCGCACTGGCGTTCCAGCGGGTGGTGCGGCTGACCCTGGACGGTGACAAGGTGGTCAGCGAGCAGCCGCTGCTGGTGGACTTCGGCGAGCGTATCCGTGACGTGCGGCAGGGCCCGGACGGTTACCTGTACCTGCTGACCGACGACGCCAAGGGCAAACTGCTGCGCTTGGGTCTGGCGGCCGCTAAATAGCCGCCAGCGCCATCATGGCCTGGTTTTCGTGCACGTGCCGGCCGGGCTCGTCGCGGCCCAGCAGGGCCACCGCCGCCGCGGCGACGTCCGCCCCGGCGCTGGCGCGGTAGCGGCGCACCGGCCCCCGCAGGAAGGGGGTGGGGAAGGGGGAGAAA
>NZ_JAIBFH010000074.1 GCF_019459675.1 Arenimonas sp. | reverse complement strand
GGCGGGTGGGGCTGCGGCGAGATCAGGGTATGGGCTACACGCACCGCGGCCGCCACCCGCCCGGGCGGGTAGACCACCGCCAGCGTGCCGGCCTCTATGCCGCCCACGTCCAGCATCTCGGTGATCAGGGCCAGCAGGTGGCGGCCCGCCACTTCGATGTGGCCGGCAAAGCGCCCGGCTCGCTCCTGGGCCTCGCCGGACAGCAGCTGGGCATAGCCCAGGATGGCGTTGAGGGGCGTCCGCAGTTCGTGGCTCATGCGCGACAGGAATTCGGTCTTGGCGCGGTTGGCGTCCTCGGCCTGGCGCCGCGCGTCGTCGAGCTGGCGGGCGCGCGACTGCAGCAGTCCGCCGGCCTCGCGAAGCCGCAGCGCCACCTGCCCGACTTCATCGCCGGCGACCCGTTCACCGCCCGGCGGCAGCCCCTCGCCCAGCCGGTCCGCTTCCCACGCCAGCCGCCGCAGCCGCCGCGACAGGCTGCTGGCCAACCCGGCCGCAGCCAGCACCGCGCCCAGTCCCGCCAGCGTAGCCACCGCCAGGGTGACGGCCAGGTTGCGCTGGCGCAGGGCGGCTGCGGCGTCGCTGCGCTGGGCCAGCTGGCTGCGCTCGAGCTCACCCAGCACCCGCAGCTCGGTGCGCAGCACGTCCAGCGTGGCCTTGCCCTCCACCAGGCGGCTGCGAACGGGCTCGTCGTTGGCATCGCCACCGCTGGCGAGGATCTCCCGCCAGCCCGCCATTTTTTCCTCGAACAGCGGCAGCAGCGCCGCGAACCGCTGGGCCCGCGGACCGCGCGCGGTCCTTTGCGAAAGTCGTTCGACCACCTGGATCAGCCGGGGCTCGGCGATGCGGTAGGGGTCCAGGAAGTTGTCTTCCCGCACCAGCAGATAGCCGCGCACGGCCGCCGCGGTTTCGGCCAGCAGGCTGTGCGCCTCATGCAGGTCGGACACCACGGCCAGGGTGTCGCGCACGTCGGCCTCGGCGCGGGCGGTCTGGCGTTCAAGCAGGTAGATCGCGAACACCGACCCGAACAGCAGCAGCAGCGGGCCGGCCACCACCGCCACGGTTTTGCGCCGCAGCGCCAGGTTGTCCCAGGCGCGGGTCATGCCGCCCAGCCCCGTTCCACCGCCAGCACCGCCGCCTGTGTCCGGTCGCGGCACTGCAGTTTGCGCAGGATGCCCTCGACATGGGTCTTGATGGTGGCCGGGGCCACGCCCAGGGCGGCCGCCAGTTCAGGGTTGCTGAGCCCGCGCGGAAGCAGGGCCAGCACCTGCCGCTCGCGAGCCGTCAGGGCTTCGTGGCGGGCGTCCTGGCGCCGGCTTGGCCGCCGGGCCGGCGCGGTAGCGATGGCCGCGGCCAAGATGGCCGCGAGCGCGCACAGCGCCTGGTCGAGGGATTCGGCCGGCGCCGCGTCCAAACGCAGTATCAACAGTCCGCGACGGCCGCCGGGGCCGCCGATGCTTCCCAGCCAGTCCAGCCCGGTCCTCGGCTGCGGGTCCAGGCACCAGTCGGACAGGGCCGGGCGCGTCGCCGACGCCGGTCCGGCCACCGCGCGCAGGGCCGGCCAGGCCGCGGCTCCCGGCACGGTGGCGCCCACCGGGCGTGCACCGCCCAGCGCCGCGATCACGCGCACACCGGCGGCGGTCTTGCCCAGCACGGCGCCCGTGCGGCTGCCGGCGAGTCCGGCCGCCAGGGAAAGCAGCTCGCCGGCGAGCTCGGCCGGGTCGCGGGCGGCCAGCACGCACTGGGCCGCCTGGCCCAGGCCGCGCAGCAGGCGTTGGCTGTCGGCGTGCCGGGGGCCGGCCGGGGGCCCCGCGGCGAAGGGGGGGG
>NZ_JAIBFH010000152.1 GCF_019459675.1 Arenimonas sp. | reverse complement strand
CGGGGGGGGGGGGGGGGCCGGGGTGGGCGGCCCGGCCGCCGCGGTGGCGGCGGGGCGCGACGGCCTGCGCGTGGCGCTGGTGGAAGCGCACGCACCGCCGCCGTGGGGCGCCGCGCAACCCGACCTGCGCGTGTACGCCTTCGCGCCCGACAACCAGGCGCTGCTGGATGACCTGGGAGCCTGGGCGCCGATCCGTTCTGCGCGCGCCCATCCTTACCGGCGCATGCGCGTGTGGGACGCGGCCGGCGGCGGCGAACTCGATTTCAACGCCGACGACCTGGGCCGCGAGCAGCTGGGCCACATCGTCGAGCATGCGCTGCTGGTTGACCGCCTGTGGGCGGCCTGCGAACGGCAGCCGAACCTGCAGCGTCTGTGCCCCGACCAGCTCCAGGCGATCGAGCAGGACGCCGACAGCGTCACGGCGGTTCTGGCCAGCGGCCATCGCCTGCGCGCGAAGCTGCTGCTGGGCGCCGACGGCGCCGCGTCGGCGGTGCGGGGCCTGGTCGGCCTGCCGGTGGACCGGCACGACTATGGCCAGCGCGGCCTGGTGGCCTATGTCGGCACCGAACAGCCGCATGAAGACACTGCGTGGCAGCGCTTCCTGCCCACCGGGCCGCTGGCCTTCCTGCCCTGCGCTGACGGCCGCAGCTCAATTGTCTGGACGCTTCCCGATGCCGAGGCCGAGCGGCTGCTGGCCGCGGACGAGGCCGGGTTCCGCCGCGAACTCACGCGGGCCTTCGATGCCCGCCTGGGCGAGGTGGTGTCGGTGTCGGCGCGCGCCGCTTTCCCGCTGCGGCGCCAGCTGGCGAAAGGCTATGTGTCGGGCCGCGTGGCGCTGGTGGGCGACGCCGCCCACGCCGTGCATCCGCTGGCGGGGCAGGGCGTGAACCTGGGGCTGCGCGACGTGGCGGCGCTGCGTGCGCTGTGGCGGCGCGTGGGCGCTTCGGGCGATGTGGCCGCGCCGCACCGCCTGGCGCGCTGGGAACGTGAACGGCGCAGCGAGAACACGCTGGCGGCGTATTCGTTCGACGCCATCAATCGCTTTTTCAGCAACGACGCGCTGCTGCCCACGCTGGTGCGCGGGCCGCTGCTGGGGCTGGTGGGCCGGGCCGGGCCACTGGGGCGGTTCTTCGCCCGCCGCGCTGGCGGGATCTGAGTCAGAGATAACGTACCAGGCGGAGACAACGCACCTGGTACGGGGGTTTTCGCGTGCTCAGGCCGCCTCGGCCTGCGACTTGCGCGGCCCGTGCAGCAGCGCATGGCGGATGTGCGCCACCACCAGGTCCACTTCAGCGCTGGTAACGGCGAAGTGCGGGGTGAAACGCAGCGAGTTCACGCCGCCGTGGATCACGCCGATGCCGCGTTCGCGCATGTACTCTTCGGTCGAACCGGTGCCGAAGCACTTGTACGACGGGTCGAGCTCGCACGAAAACAGCAGGCCCGTTCCCTGCACCCCGGTAATCAGGCCACCGCCGAGTTCATCCTTGAGCGCGTTGATCTTGTCCAGGAACTCCTGGCCGCGGTCGCGGATGTTGGCGCGCAGCGCCGGCGTAAGCAGGCCCAGCACCGTGGACGCGATGTCGAGCGCGCGCGGGTTGGCGGTCATGGTGTTGCCGTACGTTCCCTTGCGGTACAGGCCCGCGGCGCGTTCGTTCACGGCGAGCACCGACATCGGGTACTGGCCGCCGTTGAGCGCCTTGGAATAAGTTTCCATGTCAGGCGCTTCCAGCCCCTCGAAGCCGGGGTAGTCGACGACCGACAGCACGCCGTGGGCGCGGATGCCGGCCTGGATCGAGTCCACCAGAAGCAGGGTGCCGTGCGCCTTGGTGAGCTCGCGCGCAACGGCGTACAACTCGGCCGGCAGCGCGCGGCCCGGGTCGCGTTAGCCCAACACCCGCACGAAGAAAAAGGATTCGAAATACCATACGT
>NZ_JAIBFH010000039.1 GCF_019459675.1 Arenimonas sp. | reverse complement strand
AGCCATGCCACCCCCGCCCCGGCCCCGCCCCCCCGGGCCCGCGGCCTGCTGGCCGAAGTGGGGCTGGAAGGCCTGGAACACCGCAAGCCCGACCAGCTGTCCGGTGGCCAGCAGCAGCGCGTGGCCGTGGCCCGCGCGTTGATCACCCGACCGTCGCTGCTGTTGGCCGACGAACCCACCGGCAACCTCGACAGCAAGTCGGCGGCGGAAGTGTTCGAACTGTTCCGCAAGTTCAACCGGGAATTCGGCTGTGCCGTGCTGCTGGTGACGCACGACCCACGGCTGTCGGACCAGTGCGACCGGACGATCACGCTGGTGGACGGCAGGATCGACAGCGATGCGGCCAGGCCAGGGCCGGCGGGCTAGGCCGCGCCCGGCGACGCCGGGCGCCGCAGTGCAGCGTCAGAACGACTGGACGTAACGCAGGTAGACCGTGCGGCCGTAGGCATCGTACAGATTGAAGTTCCACGGGCGACCGTCGAAGGGAACAAGCTCAGGGTAGCGGTCGCCGATGTTCGTGGCGCCCACGGAAACCGCCGCGTTCCAAGGGGATTTCCATGACACCTGCAGGTCGTTGGTGGCGTAGCCGCCCACATCCTGCCCGCCGGTGTTGCTGTCCTGGCCCTGGAGGTAGTTGACGTTCCAGGCCACGCTGAAGTCGCCGGACGACCAGCGGTTCTGCAGGCCCGCACGCTGCTCGGGATAGGCGACCTGGCCGCGGAATTCGCTGGTGAAGCCCAGGCCGTTCAACTCGTAGCCCAGCAGCTGGTTCACCGAAAGCTGGCTGTCCATCCGGCCCAGGCCGCCCAGGTCGAAGTTCGCGCTGATCTTCAGGTCCAGGCCGTCCGTTTTCTGGCGGTTGCGATTGGCGTAGCCGCTGACGATCTGGCTGATGCTGCCGTTGGCGGCACGAGCGATGGCGAAGCCCGGTGGGATCGGTCCGAACACGCCCGGGTTGAGGTCGAGGTTGATGATGTCCTGCGGCGTGAAAACGGTAATCGTGTCCTTGATGGTGATGCTGTAGTAATCCAGCGACACGCCCAGCCAGTCCGCCGGATCCCAGGCCAGGCCGAGGCTGTACTGTTCGGACCTTTCCGAATCCAGGTTCGGGTTGGCCAGGAAAATGGTGTTCACCTGGGTCTGGCAGTTGGACGGCGCACCCAGCGCCGCGCAGGTGGCCGGATCGAACACAGGCTCGGCCGAGAACGTCGGTTTCTGGGTCAGGATGTCCAGCCCCGGCGCGCGGTAGCCCTCGCCGTAGGAACCGCGCAGCGTGAGGTTTTCCAGCGGCTGCCAGCGCAGCGCCAGCTTGGGGGAGAATTCGTCGCCGTAGTCGCTGTAGTCGTCGTAGCGCCCGGCCAGCGTGATGTCGAAGCCATCGGTGAAGGGCAGCAGCCACTCGAAGAACACCGATCGGCTGTCGCGGTCGCCGCCGGCGCTGTTGCCCGACGAGCCCAGCACCAGGCCCGCTTCGGACAGGGGATCGTACTGGTCCTGGTATCGGTTATGGCGATATTCCAGGCCCACCACGGCGGCCGAGGCGCCGCCGCCCATTTCAAAAAGGGTGAGGTCGGCGATGGCGTAGAACTCGTCCGTTTGCCAGCGCGCTTCGCGGCTGATGGTGGCCTGCAGGCCCGCCAGCACTTCCGGGTCGGCCCCGAACGGGTTGGACAGGTCGTAGGCGCCGCTGTTGGCGGCCGCGTCGGCCAGACTGGAGACGATGAAGCCCCGACCCAGCTCGATGTACTTGTAGTCGGTGCGCCGGAGGCCGACGTCCAGATTGATGTCATCCGTCAGCCGGCCTTGAAAGCCCAGCAGGAAGTCGCCGTTGGTGGCGTCGGTGAAGCTTTCGCGGTTTCCGGCCGCGGCAAAGCGGTGGTAGAAATAGGTGGGCAGGCCGTCGGTGGCGCAGGCCGGGTTGTCGCCGCAGAAAACCCCGCCGTTGATGTCGTTGGGCGTACCGTCCTGCACCACCACCAGGCCCGGCACGGGGGCGTAGCGCCCGAAGCTTTCAACCCGTGTCACCGTCGCGGCGCCGTGCAGGTTCCAGCGCTCGTTGATCTGGTGGTCGGCGCGCAGGAACAGGCTTTTCGTGCCCAGCTTGACCTCGTTGGCCGCCACGTCGTTGAAGTTGAACGAGCACAGTCCATTGCCGGTGACGTAGAACGCGCCCTGGCTGCAGCTGAAGCCGGGCACGGCGCTCAGGCGGCCCGTGTCCGCGCTGTAGTAATTGTTGCCGAAAGGCGAGACGCCCCGGACATCGCCGCCGATCTGGTCGCGTGTGAACACCATGCCGCGCTTGCTCGACGAAGCGCCGCCCATCACACGCGTCCGGTCCCCGGAGCCGCCGAACAGCATCGACATTTCCTCCAGGTCACCGCCTTCGACCTGGCTGGAACCCCGCCCATAGCGCAGCTGCACGCCTTCGAAGTCCTTGCGCAGGATGATGTTGACCACGCCACCGATCGCATCCGAGCCATAAACGGCGGACGCCCCGTCGGCCAGGATCTCGATACGGTCCACGGCCGCCAGCGGGATGGCGTTGAGGTCGCTGCCGGCAGACGCCGACATCGGGTTGGTGGGCGCGCGGCGGCCATCCACCAGCACCAGCGTCCGGCCCGCGCCCAGCCCACGCAGGTTGACCGTAGCCAGCGACTGCGCCGTGCTGCCCGACTGGGGCTTGAAGTTGCCGAAGGTGGAGAGTGTCGAATCGCGCAGCAGTTCGGCCACCGAGATGTCGCCCGAGGCGTCGATCTGCGCCCGGTTGATCACCACCACCGGGGTGGCGCCCTCGACGCCCGCGCGCTTGAGCCGCGAGCCGGTGACCTGGACCGCGTCTAGCGTGACGGTGTCCGAAACCGCCTCGCCATCCTGCGCCGTCGCCGCGTTGGGCACGGCAGAAGCGCCGGCCGACACGATGGCGGTGGCCAGCACAGTGCGGCGAAGCGAGATGTTTCGGCAAAGTGTGGGCATGCGTGGTCACCGGGGGGATGGCCACGATGGCCGGGTGACTTTTTTTACAGGCATTGCCTGCCCTTGGGCAAGGCTATGCCGCAGCACTGGCCAACGCGCCGTCAGTCGAACGCGGTGCCGCCGCCTTTCACCAGCAGCGTGGGGAACTGCCGCGGCTGCGAGCGCAGGTACTGCGGCGGTGCGCTGACGCTGGCGCCCAGGTGTGCGGCCGCGTGCCAGGGCCAGCGCGGGTTGTAGAGGATGCCGCGAGCGAGGGCGATGAGATCGGCGTCGCCGGTGGCGACGATGGCTTCGGCGTGGTCGAAGTCGGTGATCATGCCCACCGCCACCACGGGGATGCTGACCGCCTGCTTCACCGCGCGCGCCAGCGGCACCTGGTAACCCGGGCCTGCCGGGATGGCCTGCGCGGGATGCAGGCCGCCGCTGGACACGTGGATGGCGCTGCAGCCGCGGGCTTCCAGTGCTTTGGAAAATGCCACGGTCTGTTCGATGTCCCAGCCGCCCGGCACCCAGTCGGTGCCCGACAGGCGCACGCTCACCGGCCTGTCGGCGGGATACGCGGCGCGCACGGCGTCGAACACTTCCAGCGGGAAGCGCATTCGGTTTTCGAGCGAGCCGCCGTAGTCGTCGGTGCGCTGGTTGGACAGCGGCGACAGGAATTCGTGCAGCAGGTAGCCGTGCGCGGCGTGGATCTGGATGGCGTCGATGCCCAGCCGGGCGGAACGGCGGGCGGCGGCGGCAAAGGCGTCGCGCACGGCGTCCATGTCGGCGCGCGTCATCGCCAGCGGAGCGCGGTCGGCTTCATTGAACGCGATCGCCGAGGGCGCGACGGTCTGCCAGCCGTTGGTCTGGTCGGGGCCGATCTGCTTGCCGCCGTGCCAGGGCAAATCGGTGGAGGCCTTGCGGCCGGGGGGGGGGGGGGCGGGGGGGCGTGTCGTGAGGTGGGGTATGGCTCGCGCCCCCGCGCCCCCCCAGGCCTTTGAGCACCGCGTCCATCGCGGCTTCGTTGGCGTCGTCCCACAGGCCCACGTCGCCGTAGGAAATGCGGCCTTCGGGCAGCACCGCCGTGGCTTCGATGGTCAGCAGCGCCGCGCCCGAATGCGACAGTTGGCCCAGGTGGACCAGGTGCCAGTCGGTCATGCAGCCGTCCACCGCCGAGTACTGGCACATGGGCGCGATGACGATGCGGTTGGCCAGCGCCAGCGCACCAACGGTCAGCGGTTGGAAGAGTTTGGGCGAGCTCATGAGGTCCAGGCGTCCATGGTCAGTTCGAATGAGCGCACGCGCGCGGCGTGGTCGAAGATGTTGGCGGTGAGCAGGAGCTCGTCCGGGCGGTGGCGTTCGACGAAGGCCTGCATCGCCGCGCGCACGGTGGCCGGCGAACCCACGGCGCGGCAGGCCAGGGTGCTGTCGATCATGTGTTTTTCGGCGGGCGTGCAGTAGGTGTCGATGGCCGCTGCATTCTCAAGCGGCGGCGGCACCAGGCCTGGGCGGCCGCGGCGAAGGTTCACGAAGGCCTGCTGCTGGGTGGTGAACAGGCGCGCGGCTTGTGCGTCGGTGTCGGCCGCGACTACGTTCAGGGCCAGCATCACGTGCGGCTGCGCCAGCCTGGCCGAAGGCTTGAACTCACGGTGGTAAACCGCCAGCGCCTGGTCCAGCGCATCAGGCGCGAAGTGCGAGGCGAAGGCATAGGGCAGGCCCAGCGCCGCGGCCAGTCGCGCGCCGAACAGGCTGGAGCCGAGGATCCAGGCTTCGATTTCCACGCCCGCGCCGGGCACCGCCTGCACGGCCTGGCCCGGCACGGCGGGTTCGAAGTAGCGCAGCAGTTCGACCACGTCCGACGGGAATTCCTCGGCGTTGGCGTAGTAGCGGCGCAGCGCCTGTGCCGCGGCCTGGTCGGTGCCGGGCGCGCGGCCCAGGCCAAGATCAATGCGGCCCGGATACAGGCAGCCCAGCGTGCCGAAGGCTTCGGCCGCCTGCAGCGGCGAGTGGTTGGGCAGCATGATGCCGCCGGCGCCCACGCGGATGGTGTTCGTGCCGCCCGCCACGTGCCCGACCAGCACGGCCGTGGCGGCGCTGGCGATGCCCGGCATGTTGTGGTGCTCGGCCAGCCAGTAGCGGCGGTAGCCCAGGCGCTCGCCGGCGCGCGCCAGGTCGAGGGCGTTGGCGAAGGTCTGCGCCGGCGTGCTGCCCACGGTAACGGGGGCAAGGTCGAGGATGGACAGCGGGATCATTTTCAGGCCGAGGAGGGTTCAACAGAAACATGGGGTTGGGATGGGACGCGTGCAAGGTGTGGGCTCGGCACGAGCGTGCCGGCCGCCAGTCCGGTCGAGGCTGCCATTCAGTGGGTTGCGGGCAGGATGGCCATGGCGTCGGTGCGCCCGTGCAAGGCCCTGCCCAAGGGTCCACGACGCTCCGGGAGGCAGATGGCCATGGCGGCGAGATACGGTTGGCAGTGCCTCGCCTGCGGCGAGCGACCGGCCTGGACGAGCGTGTGCGATTCCAGGAGCGTAGCCGCCTTCATCCACGACGAGCTCGCGCCCAGCGGCTGGGACCAGCGCCTGCTTCGGCGTAAGTGCCTCTGCGGGAAACGCACGCTGTACATCACCTACCGCCTGAAGCGCGGCGATCCCGAGCGAGTGAGCATCAGGCACATCGTCGGCCTGGGCCTGGCGGACGACTACCTGCCCATGATCTGGGAGACCTTCCGCCACGCCACCCCCGGCACCCGCTGGCTGGACTTCAAATACCAGAAAGGCCGCAGCCCCTGGGGGCTGACCAAGCGGCTGGTGCTGACCAAGCCGCAGCTTTCGCGCTTGCTCCGGGCCTATGCAAAGGCCACCGGCAGCCCACTGGGCTAGCGCTCTTCGACCTCCAGCACCATGCCCGACGCACGCGCGCTGTCGCGCGCCACGTCGAGCGCATGCAGCAGGTCGTCTTCATCGTCAGCGTGGACCACTACCAGGTGCGTGCCGGGTCCTTCGTTGTCGCTCAGGCCGGCAGAGCTCGAGTCCGGGTCATCCATGTGCGGCATCAGGTCGGCGATTTCCTCGACCGAGTCGATGCCCTTGAGGGCCGAGACTCGATTGATCAGGTCGGCCACGTCGCCTTCGCTGGCGGTCAGACGGAATTGAACAGTGGCCATGGCGCACTCCCTACGGAAAGAGCGGCCAGTAGAGCGCACGCCGACGGAATCGCAGCCCAACGGGATCTCGCCTTCACCGGTGCCGCCGGCCCTCAGCCGCGGAACGTCTGCAGGTGCACGCTGGTTTCGGTGGCGCTGACGCCGGGGATGCCGCGGATGCGCTCGAGCGCGGCCGACAGTTCGGCCAGGCTGCCCACGCGCAGCTCGGCCAGCAGGTCCCAGCGGCCATTGGTGTCGTGCAGTGCGGCCACGCCGGGTTCGCCCAGCAGCGCGCGCACGACGGGATTCTGGTTGCCCTCCACGGCCAGTGAGGTCCAGGCGCGGATTTCGTCGGGCGTGGCGGCGGGCCGCAGGCGCAGCGTGTAGCCGGTGATCACGCCCTCGCGCTGCAGGCGCGCCATGCGGTTGGTGATGGTGCCGCGGGACACGCCCAGGGCCTTGGCCAGGTCGGCCACGGCGGCGCGGGCGTCGTGGCGGAGTTTGGCGATCAGGCGGTGGTCGAGGTCGTCCATTCGAGCAATCCGGCAACGAGTACTGTCTTTTTAGCAGCTTTCTGGCGGATATGAAGCATTCCTGCCGTTTCGCGCTGCCGCGCGGCTCCGGACAATGGCGTCTACCGACACCGCCTTCCGGAGACCGACCATGGCCATGACCCAGCTCACCACCCAGGACCTCACCCGCATCGTTGCCGCGCAGGGCCTGCCGACCCTGCTGGCGCGCCTGGTGGACTACCTGGAGGCCGATTTCCGCCGCTGGCCGGAATTCGACAAGAGCGCGCGCACCGCCGCCCACTCCGACGTGGGCGTGATCGAGCTGATGCCCATCTCCGACGCCAGCGACTTCAGCTTCAAGTACGTCAACGGCCATCCGGGCAACACCCGCCTGGGCCTGAGCACGGTGGTCGCCTTCGGCGTGCTGGCCGACATGCGCACCGGCATGCCCAGCCTGATCAGCGAACTCACGCTCACCACCGCGCTGCGCACCGCCGCCACCTCGGTGATGGCGGCCAAGGTGCTGGCACGCAAGGATTCCAGGTCCATGGCGCTGGTCGGCAACGGTGCCCAGAGCGAGTTCCAGGCGCTGGCCTTCCACC
Source organism: Arenimonas sp. (assembly GCF_019459675.1). Lineage (GTDB taxonomy): Bacteria > Pseudomonadota > Gammaproteobacteria > Xanthomonadales > Xanthomonadaceae > Arenimonas. Next base: position 18,971 of record NZ_JAIBFH010000039.1, on the reverse strand, counting down.
ACCTGCTGGGCATCGACGAAGTCCGCGTCTACGACGTTGACCCGGCCGCCACCGACAAGCTGGTGCGCAACCTGGCCGCGGCCGCGCCCGCCCTGCGCGTGGTGCGCAGCGCCAGCATCGCCCAGGCCGTGCGCGGCGCCGACATCGTCACCACCGTCACCGCCGACAAGGCCAACGCCGACATCCTCACCCCGGAAATGATCGAGCCGGGCATGCACATCAACGGCGTCGGCGGTGACTGCCCCGGCAAGACCGAGCTGGCCACCGGCGTGGTGGCGATGGCGTCGGTGTTCGTGGAGTTCGAGCCGCAGTCGCGCATCGAGGGCGAAGTGCAGCAGATGGCCGCCGATTTCCCGGTGACCGAACTGTGGCGCGTGCTCACCGTGCAGGCCGCGGGCCGCCGCAACGCCGCCGAGGTGACGCTGTTCGACTCGGTCGGCTTCGCGCTGGAGGACTATTCGGCGCTGCGCCTGGTGCGCGACTGCGCCATCGAGCTCGGCCTGGGCCACGAGGCCGGCCTGATCCCCGACCTGCGCGACCCGAAGGACCTGTTCGGCGAGCTGGCCGCAGCGCCGGCCATCGCACGCCTCAAGGCCGCCTGAGCCACCGGCACCAGCGCATAACCAAGAACGGGGTCAGGTTAACTTCTTGATAAAAGAAGTAAACCTGACCCCGTTCTTGTTGCGTTCTTCTGTTAAGTGAAGCTGGCCCCGTTATTTACCAGACCACTTCGGCCATGGAGCAGTTCAGGCCTGAGCCGATGCCCAGCAGGGCGACGCGGTCACCCTTTTTGAGGCGGCCCATTTCGCGCAGCTTGCTCAGCACGATCGGCACCGAGGCCGGGCCGATGTTGCCGTGCTCGGCGAAGATGGTGAGCACCTTCTTGGGGTCGATGCCGAAGGCCTTGATCATGGCCTGGGTGTGGACCTGGCTGACCTGGTGCACGACGAATTCGTCCAGTTCGTCCACCACCCAGCCCAGCGCCTGGCGGGCCGACGCGAACGTGAGCGTGGCCAGCTTCAGGCCTTCGATCAGCAGCATGCGGGTGTCGGTGACCATTCGGTCGAGGTTGCCGCGGCACAGCGTGTTCCACTGCGTGGCGGCCTTGGTGACGCCGCCGCGGTAGCGCGGCGCGTCGGGCGTAAGTTCGGTGCGGCTGAGCACCATGGCCGCGGCGCCGCAGCCCAGGGTGAGGGTGGCCAGTTCGTTGCGGAACTGTTCCTCGGTGACGTCGGGCGACTTCATCCGGTCAAGCGTGCGCTTGTAGGCGAGGTTGGCGGTTTCGCCGTCGACGATCAGCGCGTATTCAATCTCGCCGCGCTCGATCATGCGGCTGGCGATGTCCATGCCGTTGAGGAAGGCCAGGCAGGCGTTGGCGACGTCGAAGTTCTGGCAGTTCTCGCCCATGCCCAGGTTGCCGGCGACGATGGAAGCGGTGGACGGCTCCAGGTAGTCGCGGCTCACCGAGGTGTTCACGAGCAGGCCGATCTTGCTGCGGTCGACACCGGCATCGGCCAGCGCTTTTTCCGCAGCCAGGGTGGCGGCGTCGCTGGCCTGGGTCTCGTCGTCCCAGAGGCGGCGGGCCATGATGCCGGCGATGTCCTGCAGCACATCGGTCTTGATGCCCAGCCGGTCCATGGTGGGCTTGAGTTGGGCATTGATGTCCGCCGAGCTCAGGCGGTGGGGCGCATCGATGTGCGCAAGGCCGGCGATGGAAACGTGCTGGAACAACATGGACGGGTTCGCCTGAGGGGAAACCCGTCAAAGTTACTCGTTTCGGGCCTGCGCCTCAACTTTCACCGGCCCCGGATGTGAAGAACCGGGGCCTGGGGCTCACTCTTCGATAGGGTAGGTCTCGGCCGTACCGTCGCCGGCGGGCTTCTGGACCGGGGCCCGGCCAACCGTGGCACCGGCGCCGCAGCGGAAGGCCAGGAAGCGCTGTTCGCCGTCCACGGGCTCGCCCTTGGGCTGCACGGTGTCCGCCTGGAGGCCGGGGGCCTCGTTGCGGGCGAGGGTCTCGAGCTCGTCGCGCACCCGCAGGTCGTTGCGCTCGTAGGGGCCCAGGCTGTTCTTGACCGACACCGATACTTCGCCACGCTTCTCGCAGGCGCCCAGCGACTCGGTGGCGCTGGCCACGCGGACCTGCTTGCCGCCCTCGGCCATCTTCACCCAGGTACAGCCGCCCAGCGAGGCGACGATGACGGCACACAACAGCAGCTGGCGCATGGCGCTTCCTTCAGAAAAGAACACGGGCGGGATTGTCGCCCCGCCCGTGCTGAACCGGCAATGAGTGCGAGCGCTTACTGCGCGCTGGCCACCGGCTTGGCGGCGACGGGCTTGCCGTCGGCGTCGACCACCTGCACCTCGCCGATGTCGAGGGCGCGCACGCCGGCCTCGATCTTCGACAGGTCGCCCACCACCACCCAGGTCAGGGCTTCGGGCTTGAGGGTGCCGGCCGCGGCCTGGACCACGGCCGGGGTGAGCGCTTCGATCTTGGCGCGACGCTGGGCAACGTAGTCGTCGGGACGCTCGAAGCGCACGATGCCGTTGATGGCCGCGACCACCGAACCGGCGGTTTCATACGAACCCGGCAGGCTCCGGATCTCGGTGGCCTGGATCTTGGCCACTTCGGCCGCCGTGGCCGGAGTCTTGCCGCTGGCGTACTCGGTGATCTCGCGCTGCATTTCCACCAGCGACTCGGCGGTCTTGTCGATCTGCACCGCCGCGAACGCCAACCACGGGCGCTGGCCCTTGGCGGTCTGCAGGAAGCTGTAGGAACCGTAGGCCCACTGCTTGTTCTCGCGCAAGTTCATGTTCAGGCGCGAGCTGAATTCGCCACCCAGCACCGAGTTGGCGATCTCCAGATCGATGGCCTGGCTGTCCATGCTGGAAGGCACGGCCTGGCCGACGAAGATGTTGGCCTGGATGGCGCCCGGCTGGTCCACCAGGAAAACGCGCGGCTTGGTCGGCAGCGCGACGGCCGGCACGACCACCGGCTTGGCGGCGGCGCCCTCGACCTTCCAGGCGCCCAGATGCTTCTCGAGCACCGGCATGATTTCGGCCAGCGTGGTGTCGCCGGTGACGATCAGCGTGGCGCCCTCGGGACGAACCCAGGCCTGGTGGTAGGCCACCAGGTCGTCGCGGGTGAGCGAGGCGATGGTGGCTTCGTCACCGGTGCCGCTGAACGGGATGGCGTAGGGATGGCCTTCGCCGTAGATCAGCGGCGGCAGCAGGCGCTGGGCGGCCGAGTTCGGGCGGGCCTTTTCCTGCTTGATGCCGGCGATCCAGCTCTGGCGCACGCGCTCGACCTCGTTGGCGTCGAAGCGGGGGCTGCGCAGCATCTGCGCGAACAGTTGCACCGACGGATCCAGCTTTTCCTTCAGGGCCGACAGCGCCGCGGCGCTGCCGTCGAGGCTGGCGCCGGCGGAGAGGTTGGCGCCCAGGGCTTCGGCACGGTCGGCGAAGGCCAGCGCGTCAAGGTTGCCGGCGCCTTCGTCCAGCATGCCCAGTGTGAAGCTGGACGTGCCGAGCTTGCCGCCGGTGTCGGCGACGTAGCCGCCTTCCATCAGCAGGTTCATCTGCACCACCGGCACGTCATGGCGCTCGGCCACGATCACCTTGATGCCGTTGCTGAGCTCGCCGCGCTGCAGCGACGGGAACTTCAGGCCAGGGAACTCGGTGGTCTGCGGCACGCCCTTGCTGCGGTCAACGCCGGTCTCCACCGTGGTGTACTTGGGGTCGGCGGCGGGCACGGCGGCCATGTCCGGATGGGTCTTGGACTCTTCCTCGACGGTGGCCACGCGCTCGCCCGGGGTGATCACGATGGTGTGGTCGCCGCGCGAGAGCCACTTCTTGCCGGCCGCGGTGACGTCGGCGGCGGTGGCCGATTCGATCACGTCCAGGCTTTCGCGGAAGCAGCCCGGGTCGCCGGTGTACACGGCGCATTCGGCCAGCGCGTCGGCCTTGCCGCCGAAGCCGCCGATGCGCTCGATGCCGCGCACGAAGCCGGCCTTGAACACGGTGCGGGCCTGCTCGAGCTCGGAAGCGGTGGGGCCTTCGGCCAGCAGCTTGGCGAGCTCTTCGTCCAGGGCCTTTTCGACGGTGGCCACGTCCACGCCCTGCTTCACGTCCACCTGGATGAAGAACAGGCCGCCGAGCAGGCTCGACCAGGCAGCGGTGGACACGTTGTCGGCCAGCTTGTCCTGGAACACCAGGCGCTTGTCCAGGCGCGAGCTGCGCGAGCCGCCCAGCACCTGCGACAGCAGCTGCAGGCGATCGACGTCTGCCTGGCCGTACTCGGCGGTGTTCCAGGCGCGGTAGACGCGGGCCTGCGGCACCTTGTCGGTCATGGTTTCGCGGGTGGAGGCGGTGCGCGGCGCGGGATCGACCTTGGGCTGCTCCATCGTCGGGCCGGCCGGGATGTCGCCGAAGAAACGCGTGGCCTTTTCCTTGGCGGTGGCGACGTCAATGTCGCCGGCCAGCACCAGCACGGCGTTGTTGGGGCCGTACCAGGTCTTGAAGAAGCGCTTGACGTCATCGAGCGAGGCGGCGTTGAGGTCGCTCATCGAACCGATGGTGGACCAGCTGTAGGGATGGCCCTTGGGGTAGCTGGCCTTGAGCAGGCGCTCGTAGAATTGGCCGTAGGGGTTGTTCTCGCCCTGGCGCTTTTCGTTCTGCACCACGCCGCGCTGTTCGTCCAGCAGCTCCTGCGTCACCGAGCCCAGGAAGTGGCCCATGCGGTCGGATTCCATCCACAGCGCCATGTCCAGCGCCGTGGTGGGCACGTTCTGGAAGTAGTTGGTGCGGTCGGAGTTGGTGGTGCCGTTCTGGTCGGTGGCGCCCACCAGCTCGAAGGGCTCGAAGAACTCGCCCGGGTAGTTCTCGCTGCCCTGGAACATCAGGTGCTCGAACAGGTGCGCGAAGCCGGTGCGGCCCGGCAGCTCGTTCTTCGAGCCCACGTGGTACCAGATGTTGACCGAGACGATCGGCGCCTTGCGGTCGGTGTGCACGATCACGCGCAGGCCGTTGGGCAGGGTGAACTGTTCGAAGGCGATGTCGGCGCGCGCGGCGGCGGCCGGCTGGGCCTGGGCCTGCGCAAGCGGCGCGTAAAGCGGCGAGAAGCCGGCGAGGGCCAGGCCAAGGGCCAAGGCAATGGCGCTGGCGCGCGGGCGACGGATCGAGGTCATTCGGGGTACCTTGCAGGGACTTCCGGACAGGCCGGGGGACCCGAATCCTAGCCTGCATTGACGGCCCATACACTAGGCCAAAGGCCATAGTCGCGCATGGACAATACATCATCACATCGCGCCATCGTCACCGGCGCCAACCGCGGCCTGGGGCTGGAGTTCGTCCGGCAGCTGCTGGCACGGGGCGGCCGGGTCGTGGCGGGTTGCCGCCATCCGACCGCCGCGGACGCACTGCAGTCGCTGTCGGCCGCACATCCGGGCAGGCTGTACGTGCTGACGCTGGCGGTGGATTCAGACACCAGCCGGCTGGCCTTCGCGCGCGAAGCAGCCGACCAGTTCGATGGGCTGGACCTGCTGGTGAACAACGCCGGCATGCTGGCCACTCGCGAGGCGTTTGGCGAGCTCGATGGCCAGGTGCTGGAACAGACGCTGGCCACCAACACGGTGGCGCCCCTGATGCTGGTGCAGGCCCTGGCGCCGCTGCTGCTGCGCGGCGCGCGCGCCCGGGTGCTCAACATCAGCTCGGCGCTGGGCTCGATCGCGCGTGCCGACGGTTTCTATACACCCACCTACCGCATCAGCAAGGCGGGCCTGAACATGGCGGGCGTAATGATGGCCCGCGCACTGAACCCTTCGGGCATCGGCGTGATCACCGCCAGCCCGGGCTGGGTGAAAACCGACATGGGCGGCAGCGACGCGCCGCTGAACGTGGACGAATCGGTCGCCAGCCTGCTGCGCCTGGTGGACGAACTTCCCGGCATTCCCGCGGGAGACTTCCTTGACCGAAACGGGGAGCCGCTGCCATGGTGACGCGACTGCTGGCCATGGCGCTGTTGCTGGCGGCGGTGCCCGCCCAGGCGGCGCTGACGTTTGAGGAAGGGGTGGCGCGCGACCCGGCCAGCCGCAGCCTGCTCTATCGCGAACACCACCTGGTGCGCCGCGCCGACGGCCGGCCAACCGAACGCCTGGTGGTTTATCGCTGCGCCGACGGCACCGCGTTCGCCCGCAAGCGCGTGGACTATCGGCGCTCGGTGCAGGCGCCGGAATTCAGCTTCGAGGATGTGCGCCTGGGCTATGGCGAAGGCCTGCGCCGGGCGCAGGGTATCGACACCGTTTGGGTGCGCGACGGGCGCAGCGCCGGTGAACGCAGCGCACCGCTCGACGAGCAGGCGGCACGGCTGGTGGCTGACGCGGGGTTTGACGAGTTCATCCGCCAGCAGTGGAAGCCCCTGGTTGCGGGGCAGTCGGTGCCGCTGCGCTTCGCGGTGCCGTCGCGGCTGCAGACGCTGGGATTCAAGGTGAGCCGCCAGGCCTCGCTGCAGGTGGGCGGTGAGCCGGCGGAATCGTTCCGGCTCAAGCTGGGTGGATTGCTGGGATGGATCGCTCCCCACATCGACGTGGCCTACGGCCGCGACAGCCGCCGGCTGCTGCGCTTCGAGGGCCTCAGCAACCTGCGCACGGACGATGGCCGTTCCCAGCTGGTGGCCCGCATCGAGTTCCCGGCCCCCGCCGTGGCCGCTGCGGAGAGCCAGTGGCGCCAAGCCGAGCGCCAGCCGCTGTCGGCCTGCCGCGTCCGGGCCTGATCGCAGCGGCGATAATGCCCGGATGATCAACGTCATCCTGTTCGAGCCCGAGATCCCGCCCAATACCGGGAACATTATTCGCCTGTGCGCCAACACCGGCGCCGGCCTGCACCTGGTTGAACCGCTGGGCTTCGACCTGGACGACGCGAAACTGCGACGGGCTGGGCTGGACTACCACGAAACCGCGCGCGTGCATCGGCACGCTTCGCTGCAAGATTGCCTGGACTTCCTCGGGCAGCCGCGGCTGCTGGCATTCAGCGCCCGTTCGGAAAACCGATTCGATCGCATGGCCTATGCGCGCAACGATGCGTTGCTGTTCGGACCCGAAACGCGCGGACTTCCCGACGCCGTTCTTTCCTGCGTGCCCGCTGCGCATCAGCTGCAGCTGCCCATGCGCGCCGGGCAGCGCAGCCTGAATCTTTCCAATGCCGTGGCGGTCGCTGTTTTCGAAGCGTGGCGCCAGTTCGACTACGACGGCGCCGCGATCCATGACTGAAGACAGGGGTGGTGAAAAAGAGGCCTGCCGTTAACCGTGCGTTGGGTTGCGATCCCCATACTGCGGCCTGCCCAGACGTTTGGGCGACCCCCCAAAAAAGGATCCACACCATGAAGCGCTCACTTATTGCCCTGGCCCTCGCTGCCCTGCTGCCGCTGTCCGCCCACGCTGACGACAAGCTCAGCTACACCTACGTGGAAGGCAACTACATCTCGACCGATTCCGACGGCGGCCTGGACGGCGACGGCTTCGGCCTGCGCGGCTCGTATGAGTTCGGCGATTCGGGCTTCTACGGCTTCGGCGGCTACTCGCAGGTCGACATCGACGGCACCAGCATCAGCGCCGACACCACCGACTTCGGCCTGGGCTATGCCCATTCGATCGGCGACAACGCCGACCTGATCGCCGAGATCGGCCACACGCGCTCGGACATCGAGATCGCCAAGCTCGACGGCTTCCGCACTTCGGTCGGCGTGCGCGGTTCGTTCACCGACCAGCTGGAAGGCTCGCTGAAGGCCAACTACTACGACGGCAACGACTTCAACGGCGACTTCAGCGGCACCGTCGGCATGCAGTACAAGTTCAGCCAGACCTGGGGCGTTACCGGTGACGCCGAGTTTGGCGACAACGGCGAAACCTACACCCTCGGCCTGCGCGCCAGCTTCTGATCCAAGCCGTCACGCAGTAGGAAAAAAGCCCGGCTCCGGCCGGGTTTTTTTTCGTTCTTCGCCCCAGCAGGCGGATACACGCTGGCATTGGACGCGGCGTGCTCCCGGGGCCGTGGCGTGCCGGCCGCGCCGGGGCATAGACTGCCGCCCCCGAAACCAGGCACGCCCATGGCCGACTCGCTGTTCCGGAAAGAAGCGCTCGAAGCCCGACGGTCGCGCTGGCTCGGCGGCATCGTACTGGGCCAACCCCTCGGACCCTGGCTGTTGACGGCATTCGCCGTGTTCGTGGCCACGGCGATCGTCCTGTTCCTGGCGTTCGGTGACTACGCCCGACGCTCGCGCGTGGCGGGACAACTGGTGCCCAGCCTGGGCGTTGCCTCGGTGATGGCGCCGACGTCGGGCACCCTGGCGCAGGTGCACGCAGAAGAGGGCCAGCTCGTGCAGGCGGGCGACGTGCTGGCCGTGCTTTCCTCGCCAAGAGCGACACTGGCGCGGGGCAACACCGACCAGGCCCTGCAGGCGACCATCGCTGTACGGCAGGACAGCGTGGTCGAAAGTTACGTTTCGCAGCGGCAACAGATCCAGGCCCAGTCAGCCGGGCTGGCGGAGCAACAGGACGGGGTGCGTTCGGAGCTGCGCCTGATCCAGGCCGAGCTTGCCACGCGCCGCCAACAGCAGCAGCTGGCCGAGCAGACCATGGACCGGTACCGCGGCCTGCGCGAAAAGCAGTACGTCACCGCGCTGCAGCTGCAGCAACAGCAGAGCATCGTGCTGGAAAACGTCGGTGCAGTGCAGGCCCTGGAGCGGCAGGTGCCGGGCCTGCGGCGCCAGCTGTCGCAGCTGCAGCAGGCGCGCTCGGAGCTTCCGTCGCGGCTGGCGGCGCTGGACGCCGCCGAACAGGGGGAGCGGGCCACCCTGTCGCAGCAATCGGTGGAAGCCCACGCGCGCGCCGAATCGGTCATCGTGGCGCCGGTCACCGGCACCGTCAGCACCCTGCTGGGCCAGGTTGGCCAAGCCATGCAGCCGGGCCAGCCGGTGCTGAGCCTGTTGCCCGCGGGCAGCCGCCTGGAAGCGCACCTGCTGGTGCCGAGCCGCGCCGTGGGTTTCATCGAACCCGGCGACACCGTGCTGCTTCGATACCAGGCGTTTCCCTACCAGAAGTTCGGACATCACAGCGGCCGCGTCGCGCGGATTTCGCGCAGCACCATCAACCCGGGTGAACTAGGCTCGATCTCGAATGCAGGGCAGCCGGGCGAACCGTACTACCGCATCGTGGTCGCACTGGACGAGCCAACCGTGCGCGCATTCGGCAAGGACGAACCGCTCAAGCCCGGAATGTTGCTCGAGGCCGATATCCTCGGAGAAAAGCGCCGGCTGTGGGAATGGGCGTTGGAGCCTGTGTATGCGCTTGGCAACAACCTCGGCGCCAACTGATTTGATGCCTGGTTCACCGCCAGACGCCTGCAGTCCGAAGGCGTCGCAGCAGTACATCCAGGACGATGCGCGGCTTGAATGCGAACGGGCAAGACCACCCATGCGGATGGGTCCGTGAGCGAGTCGGTCAGCTGTGAAGCGATGCTGGAGGTCTTAGCCGACTGATTCCGGCGTCCAACGCCCAGGCCACTGGCGATGGCCGGTGGGCTGGGTCCTTTTCCTCGGCGTCTTGCGTCGATTTCCCGGGAATTTTCCTTGAAGCAACGGGCTGTGGTTTTCATCGCTGGACTGATGGCATCCTCGCCCGCCCTCGCCACTAGCCGCGCGTCCCGAAAGCACCGACTCCATTGAAGCTCACGCTGCAATCCCAGGCAGCAGAGTGCGGCCTGGCCTGCCTCGCCATGGTGGCCGACCACCACGGCCACCAGACCGACCTTGCCGGCCTGCGAAGGAACTTCCAGCTGTCGCTCAAGGGCGCGGCGCTCAACCGGCTGATCGGCATCGCCCAGAGCCTGGGCTTCCAGACCCGCGCGCTGCGGCTTGAGCTCGAGGACATGGCGCAGCTGCAGACGCCGTGCATCCTGCACTGGGACCTGAGCCATTACGTGGTGCTGGCCAAAGCCGGCAAGTCAGGGATCACCGTACTGGACCCGGCGTTCGGGCAGCGCAAGCTCGGCTACGCCGAGGTCTCCGCGCACTTCACCGGCATTGCCCTGGAGCTGACGCCGGGCCATGCGTTCAAGGTGCAGGGCCCCCCGCCGGCCGTCAGGATCTCCCAGCTCACCGGCCCGGTGCGCGGACTATGGCGCGCACTCGCGCAGATCCTGCTGCTGTCGGTGGCGCTGCAGGTGTTCGTCCTGCTGGCGCCGTTCTTCATGCAGTGGGTCGTCGACCAGGCCCTGGTCTCGGCCGACCGCGAACTGCTGACGGTGCTTGGCCTGGGGTTTGGGCTGGCGCTGGTGCTGCAGGTGGCCATCGGCCTGCTGCGCGGCTGGGCCGTGGTTTACCTGTCGAGCAGGCTGGGCCTGCAGTGGACGGGCAATGTCTTCGCCCACGCCCTGCGCCTGCCGCTGGACTTCTTCGAGAAGCGGCACCTTGGCGACGTCGTGTCGCGGATGGGGGCCGTGCAGGCGATCCAGCGCACGCTGACGACGAGTTTCGTCGAGGCGCTGATCGACGGGCTGATGGCCGTGGCGACCCTGGCGATGATGCTGATCTACAGCGCCAAGCTGGCGCTGGTGACGCTGGCGGCCGTCACGCTGTACCTCGGCATCCGCGCGATCGCGTTCAAGCCGCTGCGCACCATCACCGAGCAGCAGTTGATCGCCTCGGCGCGGCAGCAGTCCCACTTGCTGGAATCGCTGCGGGGCATGCAAAGCGTCAAGGTTGCCGGCCAGGAGGGTTTCCGCCAGGGCGCCTACCTGAACCTGATGGTGGACTCCGTCAACCAGGAAGTGCGCCTGGCCAAGCTTGGACTGGGCTTCACGACCGCCAGCCAGTTCGTGTTCGGTATCGAGCGCATCGCCGTCATCTGGATCGGGGCCGTGCTGGCAATGCAGAGCGTGTTCTCGGTTGGCATGCTGATTGCCTACCTGGCCTACAAGGACCAGTTCGCCGGCCGCATTGCCAGCCTGATCGACAAGTGGATCGAGTTCCGGATGCTTCGCCTGCACGGCGAGCGGTTGGCCGATATCGTGCTGACGCCGCCCGAGGAGGATCCGGCGTCGGCGTTCTCGTCGCCGCCGCCGGCCAGCACCCGCATCGAGGTGACGGGCCTGGGTTTCCGCTACGCCGACGGCGAGCCCTGGGTGATCAAGGACTGCACGTTCACCGTGGCGGACGGCGAATGCGTCGCCATCGTCGGCGCCTCGGGCTGCGGCAAGACCACCCTGGTCAAACTGCTGCTCGGGCTGCTACCGGCCACCGAGGGCAGCGTGCGGGTCGGTGGCCAGGACATCCGCAAGCTCGGCATGCGCAACTACCGCGCCATGGTGGCCGCGGTGATGCAGGACGACCAGCTGTTCGCGGGATCGGTCGCAGAGAACATTGCGTTGGGCGACAGCGAAATGAACTTTCCGCGCGTGGAGGCCGCGGCGCGCTTGGCGTCCGTACACGAGGACGTGTGCGCGATGCCGATGGGCTACCACAGCCTGATCGGCGACATGGGCACCACCCTTTCCGGCGGCCAGAAGCAGCGGGTGATCCTTGCCCGTGCGCTGTACCGCAAGCCGCGCCTGCTCTTCCTCGACGAGGCCACCAGCCACCTGGACGTCGAGCGCGAGCGCATCGTCAACGACGCCGTGCGCCGCCTGAAACTGACCAAGGTGATCGTCGCCCACCGTCCGGAAACCATCGCATCCGCCGATCGGGTCCTGGTGATGCACGAAGGCAGGGTGGTGCAGGATCTGAGGGCGCCGGCGTCGGCAGGAAACCTGCGGGGGGTCGACACGCACTAGTTTGGCGAGGGCGCGCGCCCTACTCGAACAGGCCTTCCGGGTACTCGGGCTTCTGCTCGCGCGAGAGCAGCAGCTGCAGCCCTTCGATGGGCGTGATCTCGCCGTGCAGCACGCGCCGCACCAGATCCGAGATGGGCAGCTCGATGCCGTGGCGGTCGGCCAGGCGCATCACTTCGTCGGCCGTCTGTACCGACTCCACCACCTGGCCGATCGCGGCCACGGCTTCCTGGATGGACTGGCCGCGGCCCAGCGCCAGGCCCAGGCGGCGGTTGCGCGAGAGGTCGCCGGTGCTGGTGAGCACCAGGTCACCCAGGCCGGACAGGCCCATCAGGGTTTCCGCGCGTCCGCCCAGCGCAACGTTCAGGCGCAGCATCTCGTTGAGGCCGCGTGTGATCAGGCCGGCGCGCGCATTCAACCCCAGCTGCATACCGTCGGCGATGCCGGTGGCCACGGCCAGCACGTTCTTCATCGCACCGCCCAGCTCGGCGCCCAGCATGTCGGTGCCGGTATAGGCGCGGAAAGTCGGACCGTGCAGTGCTTCGGCGACCTGGCGGGTGAAGTCCTCGTCGTCCGAGTGCACCGTCACCGCGGTCGGCAGGCCCTGTGCCACTTCCCTGGCGAACGAGGGACCGGTGACCACGGCCAGCGGCACGCCGGCGCCCAGCACGTCGCCGGCCACTTCATGCAGGAAGCGGCCGGAACCGGGCTCGAAGCCCTTGGTGGCCCAGGCCACGCCCGCATGCGCGCGCCGGAACGGCGCCAGCGCCTTGAGCGTTTCGGTGAAGGCGTGGCTTGGCGTGACCACAAGCACCAGATCGGCACCGGCCACCGCCTGGCCCAGGTCGCAGGTGGCCAGGAGGGACTCGGGCAGGGGCACGCCAGGCAGGTAACGGCTGTTCTCGTGGCGTCCGTTGATGGACGCGACCTGGTCCGCGTCGCGGCCCCAGATCGTGGTCGGGTAGCCGTTGCGGGCGATCAGCGAAGCCAAAGCCGTGCCCCAGGACCCGGTCCCGAGGACGGCGATGGACGGCTTGTCGGTGCTCACCCGCGCTCGCTCCGGATCAGGCGTTGCCGATCTCGGCGGGCGCTGCGCTCTGCTCGGCGCGACGGCGCAGGCCTTCGGCGTAAAGCGCTTCGAAGTTGATCGGCTGCAGATAGAACGGCGGGAAGCCGCCCTGGGCCACCAGGTCGCCGATGAACTGGCGGGCATACGGGAACAGCACGTTCGGGCAGTACGTGCCCAGCATCATGTCCAGCGTGCGGTCGTCGAAGCCGGCCAGGGCAAACAGGCCGGCCTGCTGGATCTCGGCCAGGTACACGGTCTTGTCGGCCAGCTTGCAGGTCAGCGTGATGCCCAGCACGACTTCGAACAGGCCCTCGCCAACACGGCCGACCTTCTGGTTGAGGTTGAGCTCAAGCTGCGGCTGACCCGGCTCGCTGTAGACCTGGGGCGCGCCCGGCACTTCGAAGGACACGTCCTTGACGTAGATCTTCTGGATCGAGAACTGCGCCTGGTCGGCGCCAGCGGCGCCATTGTTCTGCTCGGCCATTACGGCAACTCCATTATCAATCGTGGGATGAGCCGGCGATTATCGCACGCCGGCGGCAGCTCAGGCCTTGCCCTTGGCCAGCGGCAGGCTTGCACCGGTCCAGGCGCCGATGCCGCCGTCGAGCACGCTGACCTTTTTGAAGCCGGCCTTCACCAGCTTCTGGGCCGTGGCCGACGCGGTGGCGCCAACGGCGCACACCAGCACCACCGGTGACTCCTTGGCCTTGGCCAGCAGCTTGCCCTCGGGGTCGACCTGGCTGGGCAGCAGGTGCTTGGAGCCGATGATGTGCCCCTTCTCGAAGTCACCCAGGCCACGCAGGTCCACCACCAGGGCGTTCTCGCGGTTGATGAGTTCAGTCAGCTGGGCCGGGCTGACGCCCTTGAAGCCGCGGAACAGCCGCATGACCTCGGTAAACACCAGCGCCAGCGTCAAGCCGACGAGCACGAGGGACAGCATCAGGTTCTGTTGGGCGAATTCGAGCAGGCGATCCATGGCGGGCGGGCGGTTCCTACGGCGGGGCCGGCATTATGGGCGCCGCCGGGCCCGCGGGCCAAGCATGATCAGCGGGCGTCGAGGTCCGGCAGGCCGCTCACCAGCCACCAGCGCTTGGCCTGGGCGTCCCAGCGCCACTGCTGGCGGTCGGTGATGATGCGCTCCACCTGGGTGTTGCGGTTGACCAGGCGCAGCTCAACCACCTGTTCGTACTGGCCCTCGGCGGGCTCGGAGGCAGACTTCACCTCGTAGCCGGCCACCTGGAACTGCTTGTAGCGCTCGGACTCCAGGTCGGTGATCGGCCGGGCGCGCAGGGTTTCCGGGTCCACGAACGCCCGGGCAGCGTCGAAGTCACTCCAGCGCACGGCGCTGACGTAGGTGTACAGGGCCTGGTCGCGCGGATTGCGCTGGGCCCCCATCGAGCTGCAGGCCGTCAGCAGCAGCACGGCCAGGGCCGGGGCGAACACGCGCAGGGAGTGGCTGGTCATGGCCGCATTATGCACAAAGCCGGCGGCGGGCCTCAGACCGGGCGCAGCGCGGCGAAACGGCCGCTGAGTTCGGCCACCACCACGCCTTCGGGATCGTGCAGGGTGGCCAGGATCCCGGCGCGGGCGCGGCCGCGCTCGCGCAGGCTGCGCATGAAGGCGGCCCAGTCCACGCCCGGCTCGAATCGCGCCTGGGCATCGAGGTCGCCGTAAAGCGGCTTGAGGTAGCGCACGTGGCTGTCGGCCACGTACACCTCGGCGGGCAGGGCTTCGGCCTCCAGCTTCAAGGTCAGCAGGCCCCAGCCGGCCAGGGTCATGATGCCGGCCATGCTGCCGCCGAAAGCGCAGCCCTTGTCGTTGACGTTGGCCGCCAGCGGCGCCGTAAGCCCGAGCACGTCGTCACCGTGGAAAACCGCCCTCACCTGCATTGCCGCCACGGGCGGCATGGCCAGGTAGTGGGCGTTGAGCGCGTCGAGTCCTTTCATGCGGTGCTGTCTTCCCGGGGGTGTGCCAAGCTGGGCGCCATGGACAAGGCAGGGTCGGCGCCAACGTTGGCGGGATGGTACGTCATCTCACTGCGCCCCTCGGGAGGCCACGCGCCGGTGCGCCGTGCGGCCGCCGCGCGGGGTGCGCGCCTGCTGCCCCTCTCTACGCTCAAGCTGGTGCCGGTGGATGCAGGCCCGGCGCTGGCGGCGGCGCTGGCGTGTCCGCTGGTGGTGTTCACCAGCCCGGCCGCGGTTGCGTTCGCGCTGGGATCACGGGACGCGCAGACCCTGCCTGCCCGTTCCGGCCAGCGTTGGCTGGCGGTGGGCAGCGGGACCGCGATGGCGCTGCGCCGCGCCGGCATCGCCCGGGTCGCCGTTCCCGAAGGTCGCGCGGACTCCGAGGGCCTTTTGGCGCTGGGCGAACTACAGTCACTGCCGGGCGTGGACGTCGGCCTGGTGACGGCGCCCGGCGGACGCGGCCTGATCGGCGAGACGCTGGCGCAGCGAGGCGCGCGGGTGCACGTGGCGGCCGTTTACCGGCGCAGCGCCATTGCGCCGTCGCCGGCGCGCCTGCGGCGGCTGGACCAACTGCCCGGCACCAGCGCGCTGCTGGTCAGCAGCGCCGAAGCGTTCGACGGACTGTGGTCGCGGCTGCCGCCGCCCGCCCGCGCGCGACTGGCCACGAGGCCCGTCGTGGCCAGCAGCCCCAGGCTGGCGTCGATGCTGGCGGGGCAGGGTTTCGCGGCAATCGTGCTGGCACCGGGCGCCAGCCCGTCGCGCCTGCTGGCGGCGCTGGCCGCGGATGTAGGCGCGGGGCGCTTCCGGTAAGATTGCGCTTTGTTTCGCGTTCTCTTCGGGTAGTGAACACCGTGCTCGAGCAATCTCACGATTCCCCGGCGCCGCGCCGCGCTTTTGGCGCGCTCGGATGGCTGCTGGTGCTCGCCGTTCTGGCGGCAGGCGGCTACGGCGCGTGGCGCGCATGGCAGCTGTTCGTTCCCGTGGCGCAGGAAGGTCCCGACCTCAGTCCCGAGGCGCTGGATGCGCGGCTGCTCGACGCCGAACAGGCCGTCATCACCCTGCGCCGCACGCAGCAGGGCCTGGACCAGCGCCTCACCGACACCACCGCGCGTACCGGCCTGCTGCGGGACGAAGTGCTGGGAGTGGGCCAGCGTGCCGCCATCCTCGAAGACAGCCTGCGCGAGCTCTCGGCCCAGGCCGGCGAAGGCCGCGAGGCGCTTCGGCTGGATGAAGCCGAGCTGCTGCTGAGCCTGGCGCAGGCCCGGTTGGGCATCGCCGGCGATCTTGCAGGCGCCATCCGCGCCACCGCCCTGGCGCGCGAAGTGCTGGAGCCGATGACCGACCCGCAGTTCATCAGCATTCGCCAGACCCTGGGGCAGGAGCTGGCGACGCTGCAGGCGCTGCCGGCCGACCCGCGAGCGCTGGCCGCCGGCGAACTCGACGCGCTGGAGGCCGTGCTGCCGCGGCTGGCCAGCCGTGCGCCGGGCGAACCCACTGCCGCTGGCGGGCAACGCCCGGGCTGGCAGCGCGTGATGGATGCCGTGGTGCAGGTGCGGCCCAGCAGCAGCCAGGACCTGATCTCCCCCTCCGACCGGGCCACCGGCGAGGCTGGCCTGGGCCTGGACCTGGCGCTCGCCCGCACCGCGCTGGACCGCCGCGATGCCGCCGCCTTCCGCGCCAGCCTGCAGCGCGTGGACCAGTGGCTGCAGCGGCTGTATGCCGATGACGCCGCGCTGCGCGAGCGACGCGAACGCCTGGCCGCGCTCGGCACGCTGCCCCTGGTGCCCGACCTGCCGATGCAGGGCGCCAGCCTGCAGCAGCTGCGCGACCTGCGCCGCAGCCTGAGCGGCGGTCCTTGAACCTTTATCGCAGCCTGCTCTGGTGGCTGGCGCTGGCGGCCCTGGGCGCGCTGGGGTGGAGCTGGTTCGCGCAGGACCTGGGCGACGTGGTGGTGCGCTTCCGCGGCCTGACCTACACGACCACGCTGGCCTATCTGGTGATCGCCTGGGGCCTGCTGTGGTTCTCGCTGTGGGGGCTGTGGTGGCTGCTGCAGCTGCCGATCCAGGCATGGCGCCGGCACGCGCGCCAGCAGGCCCGCAACCGCCTGGTCAGCGGCCTGGAAGCCATGCACCAAGGCCGCTGGCAGCGCGCCGAATCGCTGCTGGCCAAGGCCGCCGAGGACAGCGTGGTGCGGACGCCGGCCCTTTTGGGGGCACGCCGCGCCGCCCTGGCTGCAGGCAACGCCGAAGGCGCCGCGCTGCACCAGGCCGCCCTGCTGGCACACGATGCATCCTGCGCCGCACTCGAACAGGCCTCGGCATTGTCCGATCTGGGTCGTTACGAAGACGCCTTGGCCTCCCTGGACACCCTCGCCAATCCGCTGCCGCCGCGGGCGCTGCTGCTGCAGGCGCGCGCGCTGGCGGCCACGGGCCGCGCCCAGGACGCCGTCCCTCACTTCAGCAGGCTACGCCAGGAGCAGGCGCTGCCGGCGGAGCAGCTGACGGCCCTGGAAGAAGAGCTCGCCGCAGCCGCGCTCGACCAGGCCCACGCCGCCACCCAGCTGCAGCGCTGGAACGCCCATCCGCTGCGGCTGCAGCAGGCGCCGGCGGTTGCGGCGGCGTTCGCCCGCCGGGCCACGGCGGTGGGCTTCGAAACACAGGGCGCGCAGGCCCTGGCCGACGCCATCGACGCGCACTGGGACGAAGCACTGGTGGGGCTTTACGGCCGCCTGCACGCCAGGCCAGACACGCCCCGCGTGGAAAGGGCCCAGGCCTGGCTGCCGGCACACGGCAACAGCCCGGCGCTGCTGGTCGCGCTGGGCCGGCTGTATTTCCAGCAGCAGCAGTGGGCCAAGGCCGAAAGCTACCTGCACCGCGCACTGGCCCAGGGCGCCGGTGCCGAGGCCTGGGAGGCGCTGGGCGACACCCTGGCCGCCCAGAACGACAGCACGCGAGCCTCGCTGGCCTACGCCAACGCCCTTCGCACCGGACGCAGCGAATCCACCCTGCAGCTCGACGGCCGCAGCCTGCGCGAACAGATCGCCGACCAGGCCGTTGCCGAACTGCGCAACGAACACGGCATGCCGCTGCTCCCGCCCTGAAAGAACGGGGTCAGCGTTCGATGATGGCGGCGACGCCCATGCCGCCGGCGGTGCAGATCGAGATCAGCACGCGGCCGGAGCCTTTTTCCTTCAGCAGCTTGGCGGCGGTGGCGACGATGCGGGCGCCGGTGGCCGCGAACGGATGGCCCAGCGCCAGCGAGCTGCCGACCACGTTGAGCTTGCTGCGGTCGATGCTGCCCAGGGCGCCGGTGGCGCCGAGCTTGGTCCTGCAGAATTCCTCGTCTTCCCAGGCCTTGAGCGTGCACAGCACCTGCGCCGCGAACGCTTCGTGGATTTCATAGAAATCGAAATCCTGCAGCGTCAGGTTGTTGCGCTTGAGCAGCTGGGCCACGGCCCAGGCCGGCGCCATCAGCAGGCCTTCGCCGTGCACGAAGTCCACCGCCGCCACTTGGGCGTCCACCAGGTAGGCCTGGATTTCCAGGTCGTGGGCCTTGGCCCAGTCTTCCGACGCCAGCAGCGCGGCCGAGGCGCCGTCGGTGAGCGGCGTGGAGTTGCCGGCGGTCAGCGTGCCCTGGCCCGAGGTCTTGTCGAAAGCGGGCTTGAGCGTGGCGAGTTTTTCCACCGAGGTGTCGGGGCGCAGGATGTTGTCGCGCTCGAGGCCGCGGAACGGCGCCACCAGGTCGGCGTAGAAGCCGCGCTCGTAGGCGGCCGCGGCGTTCTTGTGCGAGGCGGCGGCCAGCGCGTCCTGCGCCTCGCGCGGGATCTGCCATTGCTTGGCCATCTCTTCGCAGTGCTCGCCCATGGACTTGCCGGTGCGCGGCTCGCCCACGCCCGGGAACTCGGGCTTGAATTCCTTGAACGAAAAACCCTTGAAGGCCTTCAGCCGCGCGCCGAAGCTGCGCGCCATGTTGGCATCGAGCAGGCGGCGGCGCAGGCGCTTGTTGACGACGATCGGCACGTCGGACGTGGTGTCGGAACCACCGCCGATGCCGGCCTCGATCTGGCCCAGGGCGATCTTGTTGGCGACCGTGATCACCGTGTCCAGGCCGGTGCCGCA
>NZ_JAIBFH010000024.1 GCF_019459675.1 Arenimonas sp. | reverse complement strand
CGGCGCATTGACCGCCGTCGGGACGCCGCCGCTGATGTAGTAAACGTCGGCCGGCATCAACTCGGCGCCCAGCAGTCTTTCGACCACGCGCACCACGTGCGAAAGGTTGCTGGCCAACAGCACCCCGCCGATCACGCCGATCAGGGTGCCCAGCACGCCGATGACCGAACCCTGCACTACGAAAACCCGCATGATCCCGCCCGGTGACATACCCAGCGTGCGCAGGATGGCGATGTCGGACTGTTTGTCCTGCACCAGCATCACCAGCGACGACACCAGGTTGAAGGCGGCGATGGCGATGACCAGGGACAGCAGGATGAACATCACGGTCTTTTCCATCTTCAGCGCGCGGAAGAAGTTGGCGTTGTCCTGGCTCCAGTCGCGGACCTGGTAGAAGCCGTCCATGCGCTGGGACAGGTCGCGGGCCACGGGCCAGGCGTCCCAGAGGTCCACCAGCTTCAGGCGCACACCGGTGACGCCCTCGCCCATCCGCCCCAGCCGCTGCGCGTCGCCCAGGTGCACCAGGGCCAGGCCGAGGTCGTACTCCTGCGCGCCGGCTTCAAACACGCCCACCACGGTAAAGCGCTTGGCCCGCGGCAGCGCGCCCAGCGGTGTCACCGTGGCTTCCGAGATGAACACATTGACCGGGTCGCCAATGCCCACGCCCAGCAGCAGCGCCAGCTCCTGGCCAAGGATGATGTTGAACTCGCCGTCCTGGAGATCGGTGAGCTTGCCCTGCTTCATCTTGTCGGCGATTTCCGACACCCGTGGTTCGGTGTCCGGCAGCACGCCGCGCAGGATGGCGCCGCGCCGCTGCGCGCCCTGCAGCAGGGCCTCGGTTTCGGTGTAAGGCGCCGCGCCCACCACGCGCTTGTCTTGGTTGGCATAGGCCACGGCACGGGGCCAGTCCTGCAGCGGCCCGTCCACGCCCGACACGGTGGCGTGCGCCACCATGCCCAGGATGCGGTCGCGCAGCTCCTGCTGGAAGCCGCTCATCACCGCGATGGTGGTGATGAGCGCCATCACCCCGATGATGATGCCCAGGATGGACGCCATCGAAATAAAGGAAATGAACCCGTTGCGCCGCTTGGCGCGCAGGTAGCGAAGTCCGATCGAAAAAGGCAGGGGCTGGAACATGGGGTCCTATGCTGCCTGTTTGCGCAGCGGTTTTACATAACGCCAGCTGACGGCCAGGGCGAGCCTGAGCTGGCGGCGGTCTTGCGGCGGCAGGGTGTCGGGCCACCAGGCCAGCCGATGGATCCGGCCGTGCCGGTCGGTGCCGGCCAACGTGGCCTGTGGACCGCGCAGCCGGACGGTGACCGCGTCGATGCGGATCAGGCCGTCGCGTTGGGTGAGGTAGGCCGGCTCGTCGCCGCCCAGCCAGTCGAGCGAACAGGGCGGACGCTGCAGCTGGCGCCGGGCCAGCCAGGCGCCCCACCCCGCCGCCAGCACGGCGCCGGGCAGCGCAAGCGCGGCAGGCAGGGCGCTCAGGCCCAGCGACAGCGCCGCCATCAGGCCCAGGCAGGTGAGCGCGGCGGCAAGCCAGCGCGACGGGCGCCAGTCAATGCGGCATGTCCAGGATGCGTTGGACGATGGCATTGAGGTCAGCCTCCTGCGGCGTTTCCCGGCCCATGAACCAGCGCCAGAGCTTATCGTCCTCGCAGTCGAGCAGGCGTAGGAAATGGCTGCGCTCGACCTCATCCGCGTGCTCCCAGCGACCGTCGAGATAGCGCAGCATCAGCTGGTCAAGCTCCCGCATGCCCCGCCGGCAGCGCCAGCGCAGGCGCCGGATCACCGGGTCGTCGCTCATCCGGCGGCAAGCCAGGCCAGGCGGCCGGTGTAGACGAACAGCGCGACGGTCGCCAGCGCGTAGGCGCTGAAGCGATGCATCACGCGGTTGTAGGTGCACTGGATGGCGCTGTGCACCGCGCGCAGGGCGACGAAGACCCAGGCCAGCACCAGCAGCGCCGGATCGGCGATGCCGCTGGCGATGGTCGCCAGCACCAGGACGTAGAAGAGCACCGGCACTTCGAACAGGTTGCTGAAGTTGTCGCTGGCGCGGGTGTCCTTGAGCAGGCCCTTGTTGGCCGACCCCGAAAGCTGCTGCGGATCGATGCGGCTGCGCTTCATCTCGCCCAGCCGCAGCTGGTAAAGGCGCAGCCAGACCAACAGCGTCAGCCCCACCATGCCCAGCAGCGGCAGCAGCAGCGCGTTCACGGGCGTGGCGGGCACGGTGGCCGGCTCAGGCGCCGCGACGCTGCAGCATCAGCTTCTTGATCTCGCCGATCGCGCGCGCCGGGTTCAGGCCCTTGGGGCAGGTGCGCGTGCAGTTCATGATCGTGTGGCAGCGATAGAGCTTGAACGGGTCCTCGAGGTCATCCAGGCGCGAACCGGTGTCCTCGTCGCGCGAGTCGATGATCCAGCGGTAGGCCTGCAGCAGCACGGCCGGGCCCAGGTAACGGTCGCCGTTCCACCAGTAGCTCGGGCAAGCCGTCGAACAGCAGGCGCAGAGGATGCACTCGTACAGGCCGTCGAGCTTGGCGCGGTCTTCCTTCGACTGCAGCCGCTCCTTGGCGGGCGCGGGGCTCTGCGTGCGCAGCCAGGGCTTGATGGAAGCGTACTGGGCGTAGAACTGGGTGAGGTCCGGCACCAGGTCCTTGACCACCGGCATGTGCGGCAGCGGATAGATCGGCACTTCGCTTTTGCCGCACTCGGCAATGCCCTTGGTGCAGGCCAGCGTGTTGGTGCCGTCGATGTTCATCGCGCACGAGCCGCAGATGCCCTCGCGGCAGCTGCGCCGGAAGGTCAGCGTGGGGTCTATCTCGTTCTTGATCTTGATCAGCGCGTCCAACACCATCGGCCCGCACGAATCCATGTCGACTTCGTAGGTGTCGGTGCGCGGGTTGGCGCCGTCGTCGGGGTTCCAACGGTAGATCTTGAAGGTGCGCACGTTCTTCGCGCCGGGGGCGGCGAAGTGCTTGCCCTTGCTGACCTTGGAATTCTTCGGGAGTGTGAACTCAGCCATCTTATTCGTCCTTGGGCCAGGTCAGTAGGTGCGTGCTTTGAGCGGCACCACGTCAACATCCTTGCTCAGCGTGTACATGTGCACCGGGCGGTAGTCGATCTTGGTGTCGCCAGCGTCGTCCACCCAGCACAGGGTGTGCTTGTGCCAGTTGACGTCGTCGCGGTCCTTGAAGTCTTCGCGGGCGTGGGCGCCGCGCGATTCCTGGCGGTTCTCGGCCGAAACCAGCGTGGCCACGGCCTGGCCCAGCAGGTTCTGCAGCTCCAGGGTTTCCACGAGGTCCGAGTTCCAGATCAGCGACCGGTCGGAAACGCGAACGTCCTGGAACGACTTCACCACCTCGAGGATCGCATCCACGCCGTGCTTGAGCGTTTCGCCGGTGCGGAACACCGCGGCGTCGTTCTGCATGGTCTGCTGCATGGCGTCGCGGATCTCAGCGGTGGGGGTGCCGCCGCTGGCGTTGCGCAGCTTGTCGAAGTTGGCCAGCGACTTGTCGCAGGCCGAGGCCGGCAGGGACTTGTGCGGTGCGCCGGGCTTGATGGTCTCGGCGCAGCGGTTGGCCACCGCGCGACCGAACACCACCAGGTCGAGCAGCGAGTTCGAGCCCAGGCGGTTGGCGCCGTGCACGGAAACGCAGGCCGCTTCGCCGATCGAGTACAGCCCCGGCACGATGCTGTCGGGGTTGCCGTTCTTGAGCGTGACCACTTCACCGTGGTAGTTGGTCTGAAGGCCGCCCATGTTGTAGTGGACGGTTGGCAGCACCGGGATCGGCTGCTTGGTGACGTCGACGTTGGCGAAGATCTTGGCGGTTTCGGCGATGCCCGGCAGCTTCTCGTGGATGTCGGCCGGGTTGAGGTGGGTCAGGTCCAGGTGGATGTGGTCCTTCTTCGGACCCACGCCGCGGCCTTCGCGGATCTCGATGGTCATCGAGCGCGACACCACGTCGCGCGAGGCCAGGTCCTTGGCGTTGGGCGCATAGCGTTCCATGAAGCGCTCGCCGGCCTAATTGCGCAGGATGCCGCCTTCGCCGCGAACGCCCTCGGTGATCAGGCAGCCGGCGCCGTAGACGCCGGTGGGATGGAACTGCACGAACTCCATGTCCTGCAG
>NZ_JAIBFH010000148.1 GCF_019459675.1 Arenimonas sp. | reverse complement strand
CGATGTTGCGGCGGACCCGGGACAGGCGCAGTCGCGGCACCACGAAATCCCAGGCCAGGAAGAGGGCAAACACGGCGTAGGCGCCGATGACGTATTCGCGGTAACTCATCGCGGCACCCCGGCGGCGGCACGCGCCCAGTCCTTGCCCGATTCGCGTTCGAGGTTGTCGGCGCGGGCGCGCTGCAGCAGCGAACCCACGAACCAGAACTTGGTGGCCAGCACCATTACCCACAGCGGCCAGACCATCGACGGGTCCATGGTGGACTCGCCAAACAGCTTGATGGTGGCGCCCTGGTGCAGCGAGTTCCACCACGTCACCGAGTAGCGGATCACGGGCAGCAGCGCGACGCCCACGATGGCCAGGAAGCCCGCGGCCCGCGCGGCGGCCCGGCGGTCCTCGATGGCGGCATTCAGGCCGATCACGCCCAGGTAAAGGAACAGCAGCACCAGTTCCGACGTCAGCCGCGGATCCCAGTCCCACCAGGTGCCCCACATCGGCTTGCCCCAGATCGAACCGGTGGCCAGCGTAACCGCCGTGAACAGTGCGCCTATGGGCGCGCAGGCCATCGCCAGCACCTCACACAGCTTGATGCGCCAGATCAGCGCGATCGCCGCGTAGAAGGCCATCAGGGCATACACGAACAGGCTCATCCATGCGGCCGGCACGTGGATGTAGAGGATGCGGAAGCTGTCGCCCTGCTGGTAGTCGGCAGGCACCACGAACAGGGCGCCGTAAAGGCCGATGGCCATCGTTACCAGGCCCAGCGCGAAGCCGACCGGTACCCAGCGTGCGGCGAAGCGGTCGAAGACCGGGGGCGATCCGAGTTGGTGGAACCAGAGCAGGACAGGATTCACGGGGCAGGGACCGAAAACTCAGTTCAGGGCGATCCGTATCGCCGCGGCGGCGGCGAGCGGGGCGAGCACCAGGGCCAGGGCGAGGCCGGCGCCAAGCAGCAGCAGCGCGCCAACCCAGGGCAGGCCTTGTGCCGCAGCCATCACGCTGCCGGCCCCGAACACCAGGACCGGCAGGAACAAAGGCAGCGCCAGCAAGGCCAAAAGCATACCAGAGCGGCGTATTCCGACCGTCAGCGCCGCCACCACCGCGCCCATCAGGCTCAGCAGCGGTGTGCCCAGGACCAGGGACGCCATCAGCACCGGCAACAGATCGCCCGGCAGGAACAAAAGTTCCGCCAGCAGGGGGGTCACCACCACCAGCGGCAGCGAGGCCGTGACCCAATGCACCAGGACCCGGACCCCGAGCAGCCAGGCCAAGGGGACCGGGGCGAGCAGCATCTGCTCCAGGCTGCCGTCCTCGACGTCGCTGCGGTAAAGGGTGTCCAGCGTCAGCAGGCTGGCCAGCAACACCGCCACCCAGAGCACGCCGGGTGCGATGCGCGCCAGCTGCGCGGGGTCGGCGCCCAGCGCCAGGGGGAACAGGGCCACCACCATCAGCGCGAACAACAGCGGCTGCGCGGCATCGCCGCGCCGGCGCCAGACCAGCCGCAGGTCCCGAAGGGCCTGTGCGCGCGCCGCCGCCAGCAGCGAAGGACCGCTCACGACGGGCTCCTGGCGGGAGCCAGCGTAAGCGTACGAACGGGCACCGGCGGCGCCGAGTAGGCGCCGTGGGTGGTCAGCAGCACGGCGCCGCCCGAGGCCACGTGGCCCTGTATGAGGCGGTTCACCAGCGCGATGCCCTCCAGGTCGAGGTTGGCGTAGGGCTCGTCCAGCAGCCACAGCGGGGCGCCCTGCAGCCGCAGCCGCGCCAGGGACAGCCGCTTGTTCTGCCCGGCCGACAGCCGGCGTGCCGGCGTGTCTTCATGTCCGGCCAGGCCGACCTCGGCCAGTGCCGCTTCGGTACTCGTGCCCCGCGCACCTTGGATGGCCTGGCTGAACGCCAGGTTTTCCAAGGCCCCGAGTTCGGCCTTGTGGCCGTGCAGATGTCCCAGGTAAGCACTGCCGCGGGCCAGGTGGCTGCGGTCAACCGGCCGCCCCATCAGTTCCACCGAGCCGGCGTTGGCCTCCAGCAGGCCGGCCAGCACGCGCAGCAGGGTGGTCTTGCCGGCGCCGTTGCCACCCAGCACCAGCAGCGCTTCGCCGGACGCCAGCTGGAAGTCCAGCGGGCCGAAAACGGGCTCTTCGTTGCGCGAAAAACACAGCCCCCGGGCTTGCAGCAGCGGCGTCTGGGGGGCGGGAGGGAGGGTCATAACCCCGCCATGCTACCGAGTGAGGCGGCGCAGCGTCCATGCGCGATGCACGACGACACTGGCGCTCGAGTCGTCACCGCGTGAAAAGCAGCATGGTTAGTCACAAGCTACGGATTCACAAAACAAAACCATGTTCCAGGTCGCCGTGCGTTGTTATTCAGTCCTCCCTGCGTGAGAATCGGGCAATTGTTTGATATTTCAGGAAGACCAAGACATGCGTGCAACCCCCCTGATGCTCGCCATCGCCCTCGGCCTCGGTGTTTCGGCCAGCGGCACGGAGGCGGCCAAACCGTCACGCGACGCGATCCAGAAAGCTGATCGCCTCAACACCTACATCGTGGTGTTCGAAGAGCCCGCCGCCGCGCGCTTCAGCGGCTTCGCCCCCAGCGAGAAATCACGCCCGCGCCTGGCCGCCAGCAGCGCCGCGGCCACCGGCAAGCGCAAGTTCAACGCCCGCAGCCCCGAGGCCGTGGCCTACGTGGACTACCTGTCTGATTTGCGCCGCGTGCGCATGAACGATGCGTCCGCGCTCATCGGCCGTCCTTTGGTCCCCATGTTCACCTACGAGCACGCCATGAACGGCGTGGCGATCAAGCTCACCGCCGCCGAGGCTGAAGTGTTTGCCGCGATGCCTGGCGTGAAGGCCGTCGCCCCGGAGTTCATGCGCTACCTGCAGACCAACGACAGCCCGGCCTGGATCAAGGCCAACCTGGTCTGGAGCGGTGCGGCCACCGGCACTCCCAACCGCGGCGAAGGGGTCGTGGTGGGCGTGATCGACAGCGGCGTCAACCGCCTGCATTCCTCCTTCTCCGGTGCGGGCATCAACAACCCCCTGGGCGGCTTCCGTGGCTTCTGCAGCACCACGCCGTCGGCCTGCAACACCAAGCTGGTGGGTCTGTATGACTTCACCTCGGGCGCGGCCAACGGCTCCTCCGACCCGGTGGACAACGACGGCCACGGCACGCATACCGCCAGCACGGTGGCCGGCGCCCCGTTCCAGGTTGGTTTCCGCACTTACAGCGGCGTTGCGCCGCGCGCCAACATGATTGTGTACAAGGCCTGCCCGGACGACAGCTGCACCGGCAGCGCCCTGATCGCGTCGATCAACCAGGCCGTCGTGGACGGCGTGGACGTGATCAATTACTCCATCGGCAGCGGCCCGGAAGATCCGTGGCGCACGGTCGGCGTCGCCGGGACCGACGATTCCGAAGCCTTCCTGGCCGCGCGCGAGGCTGGCATCGTGGTCGCCGTTTCGGCGGGCAACGATGGTCCGCTGGATGGCACGGTGGGCAATCCGTCCAACTCCCCGTGGGTGATGTCGGTCGCGGCCGGCACCGACAACAGCGGAGGCGCGGGGGACCGCCTGGCCAGCTTCAGCGGCCGTGGCCCGGTGATTCCGCTGGGCATCATCAAGCCCGACATCACGGCGCCCGGCGTCAGCATCGTCGCCGCCGGCCTCGGCGGCACCACCAGCTCGGCCACGCTCAGCGGTACCTCCATGTCGGCCCCGCACGTGGCGGGTGCAGCGGCCCTGCTGGTGTCCGCCAACCCGACCCTGGGTGCGGATGAAATCATCTCGGCGCTCACGCTCACCGCGCGCGACTCCATCACCGAGTCCGGCCTGGCCACCAACCCGCATGAATCCGGCGCCGGTTCGCTGGACGTGTCGCTGGCCATCAAGGCCGGTCTTTACCTGGACGTGCCGGCGAACGGCTTCAACGCGCCGCGTGCGAACCCCTACACCGGCGGCGCGCAGAACATCAACCTGCCCACCATCGGCCATGCCGCCTGCTTCCGCAGCTGCGTGGTCACCCGCAGCTTCAAGCAGATGCCGGGTACCCCCGCAGGCGCCAACTACACTGTGCAGGTGACGGTGCCGACTGGCACCACGGTCACGCCCAGCGTCACCTCGTTCAACAGCAGCGCCGCCGGCCAGGACATCAACTTCACCATCAACGTCGACACCCCCGAGGCCGCCGGCCAGTGGATCTACGGCTCGGTGACGCTGGTGAACAACGCCGGTGACGGCCGCCCGAACCTCAAACTGCCGCTGGCCGTGTTCGCCACGCCGTTCTCCAGCCAGGCCGCCGCCAACGCACTCACCGCCGTGAACCGCACGGTCACGCGGGAGCGTGATTTCTTCGACCTGGACGTGTCGGGCCTGGTGCCGCTGCCGAGCGCGCGCTTCGCCACCACCGGCCTGGTCACGCCCACCACCACGTTCGAAACCATCGCGGTTGACGGCACGCCCGACGAAATCTACGACAACGTCAACGGCAACTACATCCGTCTGCTGACCGTGCCGGCCACGCCGGCCGGGGGCCCCCCCGGCGCCGCCCGCCAACCCGCCCCCCCCCCCCC
>NZ_JAIBFH010000145.1 GCF_019459675.1 Arenimonas sp. | reverse complement strand
GGGGGGGGGGGGCGCGGCGCCCCCCCGCGCCCCCCCCCCCCAGCAGCAGGGCCGCCAGGCCCGTCCATAGTCGTGTCATTGCTCTCTCCCTGCATCCATTGGCCGGGGCGGCAGCGCCGCCCCGGGCAGACATCACATGCTATTGCCCTTGGCGAACTCGGCGGCCGAGAGGGTGCCGTTCTTGTCGGTATCGAGCATGTCGAAATGCGCGGCGAGCTTGTGCTCCTTGGGGAGCTCGGTGCGACCGAGCTGGCCGTTCTTGTCGGTGTCGAGCTTGGCAAACTCCTCGGCCGACATCGCGGCCATATCGTGCGGCTGGGTCTGGCCATTCTTGGCGGCCATGTGGTCGTGGCCCTTGTCGTCGGCCCAGGCGAGCGGGGCGGCGATCAGCAGGGCAATAGCGAACGGAAGCAGACGTTTCATGGGGATATCTCCTTGGGGGACGAAAGAAACGAACCGGTGGTTGTCCCAACACCCACCGGTCCGGGATGCCTGCGCCGCCGCAGCGGACAGGCAAAAAACCTCACGGTTCGGCCGTGCGCAGGCGCAGCGCGTTGATCACCACCGAGACCGAGCTCAGGCTCATGGCCAGGGCGGCGATCATCGGGCTGAGCAACAGCCCGAACACGGGGTAAAGCACGCCGGCCGCGATCGGCACGCCTAGCGCGTTGTAGAGGAAGGCAAAGCCGAGGTTCTGCTTCATGTTGGCGACCGTTGCCTCCGATATCTGCCGGGCCCGCAGGATGCCGCGCAGATCGCCCTTGACCAGGGTCACCTGGGCACTGCTCATCGCCACGTCCGTGCCCGTGCCCATCGCGATACCCACATCGGCCAGGGCCAAGGCCGGGGCATCGTTGATGCCGTCGCCGGCCATCGCCACCCGCCGGCCCTGGGCCTTGAGGCTCGCCACTAGGTCCGCCTTGTCCTGCGGCCGCACTTCGCCGTGTACCTCGGTGATCCCCAAGGCCGTCGCTACGGCTTGGGCCGTGGTTGCGCCATCGCCGGTCGCCATGATCAGGCGCAATCCCACCGCCCGCAGTTGGGCGATGGCTTCGGGCGTTGATTCCTTGATCATGTCAGCCACGGCTAGCAGGCCGGCCGCCTGACCATCGACGGCCAGGAACATCACGCTCGCGCCTTCCGCACGCAGCCGCTCGGCGCCGTCGGCCAGCGTGCCGATCACCACGCCTTCTTCAACCATCAACGTCTGATTGCCTAACGCCAGCGCCCGGCCGTCAACACGGCCGCGCACGCCAATGCCACTGGCGGACTCGAACGCGTCAGGCGTGGAGAGATCAAGACCACGCTCGCGTGCCTCGGTGACGATGGCGGCGGCGAGCGGGTGCTCGCTGCCTTGGTCCAGGCTGGCCGCCAGGCGCAAGACCTCGGCGGGCGTGAATCCCGGCAGCGCCGCGGTGTCGCGAAAGCGCGGACGGCCTTCGGTCAGGGTCCCCGTCTTGTCGACAATCAGCGTATCGACCTTGCGCAATGTCTCGATCGCCTCGGCATCGCGGAACAATACGCCCACGCTGGCGGCCCGCCCGGTGGCCACCATGATGGACATCGGCGTGGCCAGGCCCAAGGCGCAGGGGCAGGCGATGATCAGCACCGCCACGGCATTGAGCACGCCATACACCCACGACGGCTCGGGACCGAAGAAGCCCCAGACCAGCAGCGTCAACAGGGCGATGGCCAGCACCGCCAGCACGAACCAGAACGCCACCTTATCGGCCATGCGCTGCATCGGTGCG
The DNA here is from genome assembly GCF_019459675.1 of Arenimonas sp. Taxonomy (GTDB): domain Bacteria; phylum Pseudomonadota; class Gammaproteobacteria; order Xanthomonadales; family Xanthomonadaceae; genus Arenimonas. The sequence continues at coordinate 8,973 of NZ_JAIBFH010000145.1, read as the reverse complement.
CGGGAGCGCTGGGCATTGGCCACCAGTTGTACGATCTGGCTGAGCACCGTGTCGGCGCCGACCTTTTCGGCTTCGATGATCAGGGCGCCCGAGCCATTAATCGTCGCGCCAATGACCCGTTCGCCCACGATCTTGGCCACCGGCATCGGCTCGCCGGTCAGCATGGACTCATCCACGGTCGATTGGCCCTGCACGACCACGCCATCGGTCGGCACCTTCTCGCCCGGCCGAACGCGCAGCCGATCGCCCAGGTGCACATGCGCCAGGGGAATGTCCTCTTCGCTGCCATCGGGCTGGATCCGCCGCGCTGTCTTCGGCGCTAAGCCCAGCAGCGCTTTGATCGCTGCGGAGGTCTGCGACCGCGCCTTGAGCTCGAGCAACTGGCCGAGCAAGGTGAGCGACACAATCACCGCCGCCGCTTCGAAGTACACCCCCACGCGGCCGTGCTCCTGGAACGAGGCCGGGAACCAGCCCGGAACGACCGTGGCGGCGACGCTATAGCCGTACGCGGCCGCCACACCGGTCCCGATCAGCGTCCACATGTTCAGGTTCCGGGTGCGGACCGACGCGAACCCGCGCACGAAGAACGGCCAGCCTGCCCACAACACCACCGGCGTCGCGAGCGCCAACTCAACCCAGCTTCGCGTGGTCGCATCCAGACTCACCCAGCGGTGGCCGAACATCGCCAACACCAGCACGATCAGCGTCGCGGGCAAGGTCGCCCAGAACCGGCGGGTGAAGTCAGCCAGCTCCGGGTTCTCGTCCTCCTCCAACGAGGGCATGAGCGGCTCAAGCGCCATCCCGCACTTCGGGCAAATGCCCGGCCCGTCCTGGACAATCTCCGGGTGCATCGGACAGGTGTAGCGGGTGCCTGGCACGGCCGCGACCGGTGGCACCGGCGTTGGCGTCATCCCTTCGATCAGCGCATCGGCGTCCAGATAGCGCGCCGGGTCGGCCAGGAACTTCTGGCGACAGCGCTCCGAGCAGAAGTGGTAACGAGTGTCCCCGTGCAAGACGAACAACGGACCGGCGACGAACATGCCGCAGACCGGATCGCGGGGCTGCTCGGTCGGTGTTGTTCCCGGCGTCGGGGGATGGCTGGCGTGCGTGGTCATGTCCGAAGCTCCAGTTACTGCCCGTGTTGGCTAAAGGGCGTGCTGCTGCCGTCCTTGCCAATCAGGTAGACGGTGTAGGGGCGCGGTGGGCCCGGCATGCCAGGCGAGCCGACGGGCATGCCCGGGGCGGACAGGCCGCGGGCGTCGGGGCGCTCGGCCAAGAGACGGTGAATGTCCTCGACGGGCACGTGGCCCTCGATGAAATACCCCTCAACCTGGGCGGTGTGGCAGGAGCCCTTGCCGGCAGGAACGCCCACGCTGCGCTTGAAGGCGTCCATGTTGCGATCAACGACCACGCTCACCGGGAAGCCGGCGCCCTCGACGTGGCGGGCCCACAGGCTGCAGCACTCACAGTAGGGGTCCTTGTGCATGGTGATCGGTGGCAAGGCCGTGGGGTGCTCGGCGACATGGGGCGCGGACGTGTCATCCGCTCGCGGGGACGTCACGCTCGTCGCAGGGGTCGCCACCACGTGGGGACCGAAGGCTTCCGGCGGCGGGTCGTTGCGGCCCTCGCACGAAGCGAGGACCAGCGGCAGCACCACGGTGGTCAGGATCGAAGTCAACCGGCGCATGGCGGCCTCCTAGTGATGATCGCCCGGCGCTTTCGTGCGCGAGGACCAGTGGATGTGGACGATTTTCCAGCCAGCGTCCGAGCGCTGCACCAGCATGGTTTCGGTGCTGAGCACCGTGACCGGCTTGCCGTCCTTGCTCAGGTGCAGTTCGCTTTCGCTCGCGACCCAGGCCAGATCGCCGCTGACCTGGGCCGTGCGGCGGATCAGCTGGATGTGCGCGGTCTTGAGGAAGGCGGCGTCGCCCTTGGCGTGACCCCCCAGGTACTCGGCGGCGGAGCGTTCGGCGCCGCCGCTCTCCAGGATCAGCACATTCGGATCGAGCTCCGCGCCGGCGGCGTCGAGTCTTCCCGCGACCAGCGCGGTGGAGAAACGTTCGACGGTCGCCACCGCCGGCTGCGCCTGCGCAGGAATGTTCAGCACCGGGCCGGCGGTTGCCTGCGCGGTGGACGCGTCGTGAGCGTGGGGCGGGGTGACCGGGCCTTCAGCGAACGCGGGGCTACCGGCGGCGGCGAGAGAAAAGACAGCAAGGGTGGCAATACGCTTCATGGTGGTGGGTCCTGTCAGAGAGGGGTCAGTGGTCATGCGGTGGCGCGCCAGCGTCGTCGTGGGCCGGCGGCGGGGGCGCGTCGTGGTCGTGAGGCGGTGCACCGGCATCGTCGTGCGCAGCCGGGGCGGGGGCACCGTGATCGTGCGGCGCCGAGCCGGCATCGTCGTGCGGCGCGACCTCCGCGCCACCGTGGTGATCCGCGCTCTCGCCGTCCATGCCCGCCATGCCGGGCATGCCGTCGTCGTGCGGCATGCTCTCGCCGCCGCCGTGGTCATGGCCGCCACTGCTGGCCACCAGGGCCTGGTATTGCTCGGGCGACATCGTCGGCATCTGCTGCAGGAAGGCGACCATGTTCCAGATGTACTCGTCCGACATGCTCTTGCCCCAGGCAGGCATGCCCGAGGCCTTGATGCCGTGCTTGATGACCCAGAACGCGCGGGCGGGATCGGGCGCCCCCAGTTGGGTCAGGTTTGGCGGCGCGGGATACAGGCCTTGGCTGAGCTCGGTGGCAGCCATGCCCGGCGCGAGGTGACAGGTGGTGCACATGGCGGCGTAGTTGCCCGCGCCGGATTTCAGCTGGGCCGCCTCCCCCAGTGCGGGCACGGTGACGTCGTGGGCGCGCACGGCGATGGCGCGGTCCCGCGCCGTTTCGATCAGCTTGAAGACGACCGCCGAGTGCGGTTCATCGGCGCCGGGGTGCACGGCGCCAAAGTAGATGCCACCGGCCACAGCCGCGGCACCGAAACCCACGAGAATCAAACCACTCTTGATAAGGGACATTTGCGGATCTCCTGGTTAGCGGGGGCGACGGGGCGGGTTGCCGAACGCGGGATCGTTGCTGACGCGCCGGGCGACGGAGCCGGCAGGATTGCGGTACCAGCCCGGGTCGCTGAAATCGCCCGGCGCCAGGTCATCGCGCACCTTGACCACGGTGAACATGCCGCCCATCTCGATGTTTCCGAACGGGCCCTTGCCGACCATCATCGCCAGCGTGTTCGGGGGCCCTGGCATGCCGCCATCGGTATGGTCCTGGTGCTCGCCCATGCCGTCTTCGCCCATGGCCATGTAGCCCGGGAGCATCTGGCGGATCTTCGCCTCCACGCCGCGCTGGTCCACCCCGATGGTGTTCGGGATGTCATGTCCCATCGGTCCCATCGTGTGGTGCGACATATGGCAGTGGAACGCCCAGTCGCCCGGCACCGCGGTGAACTCGATATCGCGCATCTGGCCAACCCCGACGATTTCGGTGACCTCCGTGCGCCATTGCGAGCGCGGCAAGCGGCCACCGTCGCCGCCCGTAATGTGGAACTGCACGCCGTGCAGGTGGATCGGATGGTTCCACATGCTCAGGTTGCCCACGCGGATCCGGACCCGCTCGCCGGTGCGCGCCACGATCGGTTCGATCGCCGGGAAGACCTTGGAGTTGAAGGTCCACAGGTCGAAGTCCTGCATGATCGCCGGGTCCGGGCGGCGGGTGCCCGGGTGCAGCGCGAAGTTGTGCAGCAGGAACGCGTAGTCGCGGTCGATCGGAACGGCCTCGCCCCGCTTGGGGTGGATGATCAACAAGCCCATCATGCCCATCGCCATCTGCACCATCTCATCGGCGTGCGGGTGGTACATGTGGGTGCCGTGCTGCTTGAGCGTGAACTCGTAGGCGAAGGTCTCGCCGGGCTTGATCTGCGGCTGGTTCAGGCCGCCGACGCCGTCCATGCCGCTGGGCAGGATCAGGCCATGCCAGTGGATGGTCGTGGCTTCGCGCAGGCGGTTGGTGACGAAGATACGGATCCGGTCGCCCTCGGTCGCCTCGATGGTCGGCCCCGGCGTGGAGCCGTTGTAGCCCCAGCAGATCGCCTTGGAGCCGGGTGCGAACTCGTGCTCGAACTCCTCGGCGACCAGATGGAATTCCTTGACGCCGCCGTTCATGCGGTAGGGCAGGGTCCAGCCGTTGAGCGTGCGTACCTTGCCCGCTCGCGGGCGGGAGACCGGTGGCGCCTCCGGAGGCGCGTCGGGCTCTTTCATCTGGCTCATGTCGTGGCCCTGACTCTGGGCGCGGGCCATGCCCGTCGCGGCCGTCGTGACCAGACCGGCCCCTGCGCCCAGCAGGATGTCGCGTCGTGGGGTATTAATTGGGGGTGTGCGTGGGGGCGGTGGTGGGGGGGGGGGGGGGGGTCTTCGTCGGTTTCCTTCTCATCCTGCGTCGGCGGTGCGGGGGACGCCGGCGGCGCACCGTGCTGGGAGTGATCGACCGGTGTCGGTGTCGCCGGCATGTCATGGCCGCTGTGGTCCATGCCTTCCATTTCGTCGGCGGGCGCAGACGCCGGAACCGCGGGCGCGGCCGGTTTTGCTGGCATGTCCATACCGCTGTGGTCCATACCCTCCATCGCGTTGTCCGGCGCAGCCGCGGAGGCCGCCGGCGCATCCGACTTCGCCGGCATGTCCATAGCGCTGTGGTCCATGCCCTCCATCGCTTCGGCCGGAGCGGTGGGCATCGACGCCATGTCGTGGCCGCTATGGTCCATACCCGGCATCGCCTCCTCGGCGGACGGCGTCAGGATGTCTTGCACGCTGGGGGTGCGATCACCGATGGCGGCATCGCTCGGCAGGCGCTGGCCAACGGCCCGCATCAACTCCACACGCGCCAACCAGTAATCGCGCACGGCCTCGAGGTAGCTCTCGTAGGCGTTGTATTCCTGCACCTTGGCCTGGATCAGCTCGAACACGCCGATGAGCATGAAGTTCTGCTCCTGCTGGCTGCGCTCGACCACTTTTTCGCGCTGCGGAATCAGGGCATCGCGGTGGATCGCCACCACCTGGCTCAGTTCGCGGACCTGCTCGGCTCCCAGGCGCACCGCGTTGTCGACGCCCAGTTCCGCCTGAGCCACCCGGGCGCGGGCCTCGGCGAGCAGTGCCTCGGCCCGGGCCAACTTGGCTTGGCCCTGGTTGAAGATCGGCAGCTCCAGATCCAGGGTCGGGCCGCGAAGGCGCGTGCCATCGGCCTCGCGTTCGCGCTCGTAGCCAATCTCGCTACCGCCCAGCCACCGCAGTTTGCGCGTGATGCCGAGCGCGTCCATCAATATGTCGGCCTGCTGGCGGGCCGCGAGCAGCTCCAAGCTGGAGGTGCGCGCCAGTTCCGCCAACTGCTGGGGATCGTCTTCGGCGCCCACCGGCATGGGCAGACGATCGCTGGTCGCCCAGGCCGCGTCCTCGCCACTAAGGCCCAGCAGGGTATTGAGGGCCAGGCGGGCGCGGCCGGCGTCGGCACGGGCCCGGGCGGCGATGATGCGCGCCTCGCTGGCGGCGGCCTGTTCCTGCTTGAGCTGGAGCTCGCTGATATTGCCGGCATCAAAGAAGCGCTGCGCCAGTTCGGCCGCGGCATCGGCGCCACCGGCAACGGCCGTGCGCATATCCGCGACTTGCTGGGCACCCACATAGGTGTACCAGGCGGCTTCCACGTCGGCCGCGACATTCAGGACCGCGCCGGCGATCTCGAGCTTGGCGCGCTCGTACTCGGCGCGGGCCAGGCGCGTGCGCACCGGCAGCACCAGGATATCGGCCAGCGGCAAGGTCAGGCCGGCCAGACGGTTGTAGCCGCTGCCCGGGTCCAGATAGGACCGTGAGAGCGAGAGGGTGGGGTTGGATACCTGCACGGCCTCGAGCACGTCGGCCCGCGCCAGACCCAGCCGCGCATATTCTTGCTGGAGGCGGGGACTGCGCAGCATAGCTACGCGCACCCCCGCCTCGGCGGTCATCGGGGCACCGAGCCACTGGTCGATGGCCTGGCGCTCTGGGGGCGGTTGGCCCACCGCGGACCACTCGACCTGCGGGCCGCGTCGCTCGGCCAGCAGGGCATTGATGTCGGTGTCGCCGGGGCGCGACGCCAAGGACGCACAGCCACTCAGGGCCAAGGCTAGGGCCACGGCCAGGGCGGCCGGGCGGAAACGTACAGTCATGGGAAACCCTCCAAAGCACCCGCGGCGACAGGCCACGGGCAACGCGACCCGGAATGCGGGTCGAGCGAATGGGGCGGATCAAGGTCCGCCGGGAGGGCTTAGGCGATCGGAGGTCGAATAGCCGGCGCCGAAGGCGCGGCCGGGACCGACACCAGGCGGCCCAATTGGGCCACCCAGCGATAGGGGGAAACCGACCAGTCAGCGTCGGCGATCACGACGACCGGCGCGTGATGCAGGCAGCTGCAGGTGCAGGTGCCGCCGTCACAACAATCCAGCGGCGAGTCCGGGCTGGGCACGACGGGCTTCACGGTGGCCTCGTCATGGCACGACGCTATGTCGCCATCGGCCATCGAATGCCCCGCCGCCGCCATAGCCTGGTCCACTCCCGCGCTCTGGTGCGCGGCGTGATCGACCGCGGACGCGACCGACGGCAGCCCGGCGTTGGCGATCAACGCCAAAGCGAGCAGCAGGTGGCCGACGGTGCGCAGCAGGGACATGGCCGGAGTCTACACCCAGAAAAATGCGATGGGATACACCCCAGAACTGGGGAAGATGCGGGCTAGACCGCCAGTGGAGCCAAAAAGTTCCCCGGGCGGAGCGGGTCGCCGAAGTCCTCCGGCCCCCGTGGGGCCGAAGGAACGGGTTACCCGGCTTGGGAAGTTTTACCGTGTGGGGAGGGCAGTTCAGACCGACGCCGCCATCGCCTCGCAGGCTTGTGCGCACTCCCGGCAGGCGCGCACGCAGGCCTCCATGCCGTCCAGTTCTTCGCAGCTGGCGGCGCAATCGCGGCAGACCTGCGCGCACAGGCGGCAGAACTCGGCGTGGTACGGGGAATGATTGATCATGAGCGCGGCGGCGGCGCGGCAGGCCTCGGCGCAATCGATCATCAGGCGGAAATGATCCGGCGCCACGTGATCGCCGCCTTTTTCAAGGCAGGTGGTCAGAGCGGTGTGCTGGCAGTGCTGATAGCAGTCCAGACAGCTGCGGATGCAGGCCTGCAGTTCGGAAGACATGTGGTGCATGGGGGGCTCCTTAACGAGAGATAGGGGGGCGAGCCAAGGATTTAGTCAGCCCGCGCGTGTCGTGCTGCAAGATCAATGCCAGTCTGCGCGGTCCGTTGTGCCGCATCTTCCCGCCGTTCGATGCAAGACGGCACTGCAATAGTCATGCTGATTGCACAGATGTCCGGCAGATTGCACGCAGCAGCCGTATCCTCGGGCAAGGGTACTAAGGTCGCTTTGAGGCGGGCCGCCGAGTGATGACCGTGCGCAGCGCCGGGGACAGAATCGATGAACCCGGACCTGCCGGTGATTGAGAACACGCCGCGCAGTGCCTCAGCCATCGCAATTTTCCGTAGGCGCGAGCTAACAACGCCGAAACATCCGACGTTACGCGGAGTCTCTGTAAGCGAGCAGGCGCAGCGCGTTCGCCACGACCAGGAGGGTGGAACCCTCGTGGAAGAGCACGGCGACGCCCATCTTCATGCCCAGGATCGTCGCCGGAATGAGCAAGGCCACCATGCCCAGGCTGGCCCACAAGTTCTGGCGGATGATGCGCCGGGTCTGCCGGCTCAACCCCACGACGAACGGCAGGTGCTCAAGCTTGTCGCCCATCAAGGCCACGTCCGCTGTCTCGAGCGCGACATCTGAACCCGCCGCGCCCATTGCGATTCCCACCGAGGCGCTGGCCAGTGCGGGCGCATCGTTGACACCGTCGCCCACCATGGCCACCTCGCCCTCGGCGCGCAGTGCCTGGATCGCCTTGACCTTGTCTTCTGGCATCAGGTCGCCATACGCCCGGTCGATGCCCACGCTGGCGGCCACCGCATCGGCGACCCGTTGGTTGTCGCCCGAGAGCATCACCAGCCGGGTCATGCCGAGCTCGCGCAGTCGGGCCATCACCGCCTTGGCGGCTTCCCGGGGCGTGTCCATCAAGCCAACGGCGCCCAGGTAACGGTCTCCCTGTCGTACGACGAACACCGTCCGGCCTTGATTCTCCAAGTCCAGCACGCGCGTCTTCAGCGCGGCGGGCACGGCGGCACCCCCGAGCTCATCGAACAGGCTCTTCTTGCCCAGGTGCACGGTCTCGCCGGCCACGGTCGCCTTCAGGCCGCGGCCTGTAAGGCTCTCGAGGTCCGTCGCCTCAGGGACAGCGTGCGAGCCCAGACGGACCAGGCCATCGCGCACCACCGCGGCAGCCAAGGGATGGTCACTCAGGCGCTCTACGGCAATAGCGACGCTCAACAGTTCCTGCGTCGTCACGCCGTCAGCGGGCATGACGTCCGTCACCTGCGGTCGGCCCTCGGTCAGCGTGCCGGTCTTGTCGAAAGCCAGCGCGTGCAGGACGCCCAGCCGCTCCAGCGGGCCGCCACCCTTGATCAGCACGCCGCCCCGTGCGGCCCGCGCCACGCCGCTTAACACCGCGCTGGGCGTGGAGATGGCCAAGGCACAGGGACTGGCGGCTACCAGCACCGCCATGGCGCGGTAGAACGTCGCGCTGAACGGTTCATCCACCACCAATCCGGCGAACAGCAGCATCCCCACCAGCACCAGCACCGCGGGAACGAAGATCTTCTGGAAGCGGTCCGTGAACAGCTGCGTCGGGGATTTCTGGTGCTCCGCCGAGCGCACCAGTTCCACGACTCGGGCCAAGGTGCTCTGGTTGGCGAGGCGGGTGACTTCGACCTCCAGGACCTTGCCCTGGTTGATGGTGCCGGCGAAGACGCGATGCTCGGGGCCGACCGCGTCAGGGCGTTGCCTGGCCTCGGCCGCGTCCACCACCGGCCGCTT
>NZ_JAIBFH010000440.1 GCF_019459675.1 Arenimonas sp. | reverse complement strand
GCCTGCGACTGCGCCAGCAGGTTCGCCAGCAGCACGCGGTGGCTGTGGGCATGATCGTGCGCAGGCTGCACCACGCCGATGAAATCGGCCGGCACCGCGTCGGTGCCCTGGTGCAGCGCCTGGAAAAAACTGTGCTGCACGCCGGTGCCGGCACCGCCCCAGACCACCGGAACGGTTGCCAGCGCGGCAGGCTGGCCGTCCTGGCGCACCGATTTACCCAGGCTTTCCATCACCAGCTGCTGCAGGAAACCCGGCAGCAGCGCCAGCCGCTGGTCGTAGGGAAGGATGGCGTGGCTGGCGTGACCGAAAGCGTTGCGGTTCCAGGCGCCCATCAGGGCGTGCCATACGGGAAGGTTGGCCTGCAGCGGGGCTTCCAGCACGTGCGCGTCCATCAGCGCCGCGCCGTCGAGCAAGGCCGCGAAGCCTTCGCGGCCGATGGCCAGCTGCAGCGCGAAGCCCACCGAAGACCACAGCGAATAGCGCCCACCCACCCAGTCCCACATCGGCAGCACCCGGTCGCCCGGGATGCCGTAGGCCGCCGTGCGGTCCAGGTTGGCGCTGACCGCGTACAGGCGGTCGCTGCCGCCCAGCCAGTCGCGCACTATCGCGCCATTGAGCAGGGTTTCCTCGGTGGCGAAGCTCTTGGAAACAATCACGGCCGAGGTGCGCGCCGGGTCCAGCGAGCGCAGCAGGTGCTGGGCCGCACTGCCATCGACGTTGGCCAGGAAGTGCACGCGCAGGCGGCCGTCGTGGAAGTCGCGCAGCGCGTCCACCGCCAGGCGCGGGCCCAGGTCCGAGCCGCCGATGCCGATGTTCACCACGTCGGTGACGCCGCTGTCGAGCACGGCCTGGTGCAGGCGATCCATCCGCACGCGCGACTCCAGCGCCAGCCCTCGCGCCTGCGCCGCCACGGCGCCCGCGCCCAGGTCGCTGCGCAGCGCGGTGTGCAGTGCGGGGCGGTCCTCGCTTGCGTTCACGTGGGCGCCGTCGAACAGGCGACGCACGGCCTGGGAAACTTCGGCCTCCCCTGCCAGCGCGAACAGCGCGTGCGCCGCCGCGCCGTCGACGTGCTGGCGGGCGAAACTGGCGTACACCGGGCCCACGCGCAGTGCGAACTCGTCGGAGCGCGCCGGGTCTGCCGCGACGATGTCGCGCAACGCCTGGCCCCGCAGGCGGTCGGCCTGCAGGCGCAGCGATTGCCAATGTGCTTGCGTCAGACCCACGTCACTGCTCCACCTGATGGTTGGCTGCCCTGACTATCAACCCGGGTCGAACTCCAGGTTGTCGATCAGGCGCGTCTTGCCCAGGCGCGCCGCGATCAGCGCCACCAGGTCCGTCTCGTTGGGCGACTTGGCGCGCGTGAGATCGCCGCGCCGTACCTGGGCGTAGTCCACCGTGAAGCCGGCGGCCTCGAGCCGCGACACCGCCTCATCCTCGATGCCTGCGATGGGCAGGCCCTGGCGCGCGGCGTCGCGCATGAACTGCAGCGCCTGGTGGATGCGCACCGCGGTCTGGCGCTGGTCGGCGTCCAGGTACTGATTGCGCGAACTCATCGCCAGGCCGTCAGCCTCGCGGAGCGTGGGCGCCGGAATGATTTCCACCGGGAAGCTCATCTCGCGCGTCATGTAGCGGATCACCTGCAGCTGCTGGTAATCCTTCCGGCCGAACACCGCCAGGTCGGGCTGAACCATGTTGAACAGACGCGCCACCACTTGCGCCACGCCGTTGAAATGGCCGGGCCGGTGCGCGCCGCACAGGATGTCGGTGATGCCCGGCACGTGCATCTGCACGCAGCCCATCGTGCCGAACGGATACATTTGCTCGACGGTGGGCAGGAACAGGGCATCACAGCCGGTTTCGGCCAGGCCCTGGATGTCGCTGTCGGGCGTGCGGGGGTAGCGGGCGTAGTCTTCGTTGGGCCCGAACTGGGTCGGATTGACGAAGATGCTGGCCACCACGCGGTCGGCGTGCCGCCGCGCCAGCTTCACCAGTTCGTGGTGGCCGGCATGCAGGTTGCCCATCGTGGGCACGAAGCCCACGCTGCTGCCCTCGCGCCGCCATTGCCTGAGCTGGGCGCGCAGTGCGGCCAGGGTGGTGTGGGTCTGCATGCGGTCAATATCCGTGTTCAGCGCCGGGGAATTCACCCGAGCGCACTGCGTGGGCGTAAGCCTGGAAAGCGCCGAGCACGGAGCCGCCCTGCGCCAGGAAGTCCTTCACGAAGCGCGGCCTGCGATGGCCGCTGTTCATGCCCAGCAGGTCGTGCAGCACCAGGATCTGGCCGTCACAGGACGGGCCGGCGCCAATGCCGATGGTGGGGATGGCGATGGCGGCTGTGATCTGGGCCGCCAGCTCGGACGGCACGCACTCGAGCACCAGAAGGTCGGCGCCGGCGTCGGTGACGGCCCGGGCGTCGTCCAGCAGCTTCTTCGCCGCCGAGGCTTCGCGGCCCTGCACCTTGTAGCCGCCCAGGCGCAGCACCGACTGCGGCGTCAGGCCCAGGTGCGCGCAGACCGGGATCTCGCGTTCGGCCAGGAACCGGATCACGTCCAGCTTGTGGCCGGCGCCCTCCAGCTTCACCATCGCGGCGCCCGCCTGCAGGCAGCGCGTGGCGGCCTCGAGGGCGCGTTCCGTGGTGGCGTCGGCCTGGAAAGGCAGGTCGGCCACCAGGAACACGCTCGACAGCCCACGGGCCACGCAGCCCACGTGGTAGACGATGTCGTCCACCGTCACCGGCAGCGTGCTGTCGTGGCCTTGGCAGACCATGCCCAGCGAGTCGCCGACCAGGACCAGGTCGATGCCGGCTTCGTCGATGCTGCGTGCAAAGCCGGCGTCATAGGCGGTGATGGACACGATGCGCTGGCCGTCGGCCTTCATCTTGCGCAGGGCCGGCACGGTAGGGCGCGCGCGCGCAGGCTTCGATGGATCAGTCGCGTACATGGCGGGGGCCCGGGTAGTGGTAGTGGCTAAGGTATCGCTTCGATGCCTGAAACATCCACCGCGGCCAGCAGGGACGCCAGCTCGCCCCGGCCCGGGATGACCAGGGAAGGCGCGATTTCCGCCAGCGGCACCAGCACGAAGGCGCGCTCGTGCAGGTGCGGATGCGGCACGGTCAGTCCGGGTTCGTCCAAGACTTCGTCGCCGTAAAGCAGCAGGTCGAGGTCGAGTGCGCGCGGGCCCCAGCGGTCGGCGCTGTTGCGCACGCGGCCGAAGCGCTGTTCGATTTCAAGCAGCAGGTCGAGCAGCGCGCGGGCCGTCAGGCGGGTGCGCAGCTCCACCACCGCATTGAGGAAGTCGGGCTGGTCGGTGCGGCCCCAGGCCGGCGTGCGATAGAAAGCCGACTGGCTTTGGATGGTGGTCTGGGCCATGGCGTCCAGGGCCCAAAGCGCTTCGACCAGGGTGGTCGCCACGTCCCCCTCGTTGCCGCCCAGGCCAACGTAGGCACGGACCGGCGCGTCGGGCCTCACGGCGCCGCGCCCTCGCCACCCGCGCCGGGCTTGCGGCGCCGGCGGCGACGCTTGCGCGGCGCGGCGGCGTCGGACTCGGCCTCGTCACTTCCTTCCGCTTCATCCTGGCCGTGCTCGCGCCGCGGTGATTTCGGATCCAGGCGCTCGGCCAGCTGCTCGGGCGCCTGCAGCTGCGCCTCGCGCCAGAACACCACGTCGTCGGCCACGTCCGGCGTGCCGCTGGCACGCAGCTCGAGGAAATCAAAGGCGGCACGGAACCGCGGGTGCGACAGCAGGCGGAACACCCGCTTGCGCACGCGCTGGTTGAAGCGCGGCTGCAGCAGCCAGATTTCCTGCATGGGCATCGAGAACCGGCGCGGCAGGGCGATCCGCTTGGCCTGGTGCAGGGTGACCCGGTCGGCGGCGCGTTGCTGTGCCACCAGCGGGTCGATGCCCGCCTTCTGCAGCACGGCCAGTTCGCGGCAATACGCCGGCCACAGCAGCGCGGCGAACAGGAAGGCGGGCGTCACCGGTTTGTCCTGGGCCACGCGCTCGTCGGTGTTGCGCAGCGCCTGCAGCAGCATGGTGCGCAGGGCACCGCTGCGGTTGGTTTCCAGCGCAACGGCGGTTTCGGGGAACAGCGCCGGCAGCAGGCCGTGGTCTTCCAGGGTTCGGAAGCTGCTTTCGGCGTGACCGGACAGGAACATCTTCAGGCACTCGTCGAACAGCCGCGCCGGGGGCGCCGCCGCCAACAGGTGCGCCAGCTCGGGAATGGGCTCGGCCGCGTCGGGCGCGATGGTGAAGCCCAGCTTGGCCGCCAGCCTGGCGGCGCGAAGCATGCGCACCGGGTCCTCGCGGTAGCGTTCCACCGGGTCGCCGATCAGGCGCAGCACGCGGTCCTGGCAGTCCTGGAAGCCGCCAACGTAGTCGCGCACCGAGAAATCCTCGATGGCGTAGTAAAGCGCGTTGACGGTGAAGTCGCGGCGCACCGCGTCGTCCTCAACGCTGCCGTAGACGTTGTCGCGCAGCAAGCGGCCACCGTCTTCGGTCTCCCGGTCGCCGCTGCCGTCGTCGATGTTGGCGCGGAAGGTGGCGACTTCGATGATCTCGCGGCCGAAGTGCACGTGGACGAGCTTGAAGCGCCGGCCGATCACGCGTGCGTTGCGAAACTCGGCACGGACCTGTTCCGGGGTCGCACTGGTGGCGACGTCGTAATC
>NZ_JAIBFH010000139.1 GCF_019459675.1 Arenimonas sp. | reverse complement strand
TTGAGCCGCGCTTGCTAATCAGCAGGCGCTGGTTGGTGGCGCCACCGCCGCCGCCCAGGAACAGGCGCGTGTCGGCGGCCGTGGAAGGATTGTTGGCCAGCGGTCGGCCGCCCAGGCCGCCCCGCTCCCGCCGGCTGTTGCCGCCCCACGAGGCGTTGCCGGGCGCCAGCGCCAGCGCGTTCTGGTTGCTGTTGCCGAAGGTGTAGCCGCCCCGGCCGCCGCCCGAAGAGGTCGTGGTGGAGGTCAGCGTCCCGTCAATATTCCAGGCGGCCGCCCAACCGGGCGTGGCAAGACTGGGATTGCCCTGCCCGTTCCAGCTGGCAGGCGAACCACCGTTGGCACCGCCGCCGCCGCCGCCGTTGTGGGCGTTGCCGCCGCCGCCGCCGTTGGCCGGCGCACCGCGGCCGTAGCGGCCGTTGAGCGCGTCGTACTGGGCCTGGAAGCCGGCAATGCCCTCACCTTTCTCGGCACCATCGGCGTCGGTTGCGCCGCGGAACAGCGTGACGTCCGTACCCGCAGCGGTGGTCACGTTGTCGAGCACGCCACCGCGGAAGCCGGCACCCGACGCGGACGCCGCACCGTTGATCACGAGGTTGTTCTGGACAAGCAGCGGCATTACGCCGCCGGTGGTGCCGTTCCAAAGCGGCGCACTGAGCGTGGCGCCGGCCGAGATGGTCAGGTTGCCGTACTGCGGCACGCGGATCACCTGGCTGGCGTTCGCATACGAGAAGCGCAGCGGCGCAACGCCGCAGGCCGGGCTGAGGGTGACGGTGCTGCCCACCACGCCCAACACACTCACCAGCTCGAACCGGCCGGCATTGCCCAGCGCGGACACGGCCCCATAGGCCGCCGTGTTGCCCGAACCGATGGTGGCGCCCTGCGCCTGGTAGACCATCAACACATCGCCGGACGAAATGCCGGCGGTGTTGGCAAGGGTGAGCGTGGTGGCTCCCGCCGTCGCCGCCGACGCCAGGGTGGTAATGCGGACGGGGGCCAAGCTGGCGTAGGCGGTGTTTGCCCCGACAGTGAAGTCGCCATCCTTGCCGGGCTGCCATGCGTTGGCGTCGGGGGAGAAAAAAAGAAAAAA
>NZ_JAIBFH010000438.1 GCF_019459675.1 Arenimonas sp. | reverse complement strand
GGTGGCGATGGAGGAAATATCGCGGGCTTCGGGCTCGGTGGGCCTGAGCTACGGCGCGCACTCGAACCTGTGCGTGGCCAACCTTTACGCCAATGGCAACGAGGCCCAGCGCCGCAAGTACCTGCCCGGCCTGTGCAGCGGTGAGCTCAAGGGCGCGCTGGCGATGAGCGAACCGGGTGCGGGCTCGGACGTGGTGGGTTCGATGAGCTGCCGCGCCGAGCTGCGCGACGGCACGTGGGTCGCCAACGGCAGCAAGATGTGGATCACCAACGGCCCCGAGGCCGACGTGCTGATCGTCTACATGCGCACCGCCGGCAAGGAAGCGGGCAGCCGCTGCATGACCGCCTTCCTGGTCGAAAAGGGCATGCCCGGCTTCAGCACCGCCCAGAAGCTCGACAAACTGGGCATGCGCGGATCGAACACCTGCGAGCTGGTGTTCGAAAACTGCGGGATTCCCGCCGAAAACGTCCTGGGTGAAGTGCACCAGGGCGTCAAGGTGCTGATGCGCGGCCTGAACACCGAACGCCTGGTGCTCACCGGCGGCCCCATCGGCCTCATGCAGGCCGCGCTGGACGTCGCCCTGCCCTACGTGCGCGAGCGCAAGCAGTTCGACCAGGCCATCGGGACCTTCGGCCTGATGCAGGGCAAGATCGCCGACATGTACACCGCGCTGCAGTCCAGCCGCGCCTTCGCCTACCAGGTGGCGCGCGACTTCGACGCCGGCCACGCCAGCCGGGTGGATTCCGCCAGCTGCCTGCTGCACGCCAGCGAATGCGCGGTGCAGGTGGCCCTGGAAGGCATCCAGGCCCTGGGCGGCAACGGCTACATCAACGAATACGCCACCGGCCGCATCCTGCGCGACGCCAAGCTTTACGCCATCGGCGCCGGCACCAACGAAATCCGCCGCATGCTGATTGGCCGCGAACTCTTCGAAGGCCGCGACTGACCTGCCCGCCCCCGGTGGCCGTCCGGCGGCGGCGCTATAATCGGGGGCTGATTTCCAACCAATTACGGAGCCCCCATGTCCAAGGTCGTCATCCTCGGTGCCAAGCGCACTGCCCTGGGAGCCCTGCTGGGCCAGTTCACCGGCGTGCCCGCCACGCAGCTGGGCGCCACCGCCATCCAGGCCGCCGTGGCGCAGTCGGGCGCCGATGTCGCCAATGTGTCCGAAGTGATCATGGGCTGCGTGCTGCCCGCCGGCCTCGGCCAGGCGCCGGCCCGCCAGGCGGCGCTGGGCGCCGGCCTGCCCACGTCGGCCGGCTGCACCACCATCAACAAGGTTTGCGGTTCGGGCATGAAGGCCATCATGCTGGGCCATGACCTGATCAAGGCCGGCTCGGCCGAAATGGTCGTGGCCGGCGGCATGGAGTCGATGACCAACGCCCCACACCTGCTCAACGGTTCGCGCACCGGCATCCGCTTCGGCAGCGCCGAGATGCTCGACCACATGGCTTGGGACGGCCTGACCAATCCCTACGACAAGAAGCCCATGGGCTCGTTCGGCGAACTGTGCGCCGGCAAGTTCGGCTTCACCCGCGAGGACCAGGACGCGTTCGCGGCAGAATCCGTGCGCCGCGCCCTGGCCGCCCAGGCCGACGGCGGCTTCAGGGACGAGATCGCCCCGGTCACCGTGTCGGGCCGCAAGGGCGACGTGGTGGTGGACACCGACGAACAGCCAGGCAAGTGCGACATCGGCAAGATCCCCAGCCTGCGCCCGGCCTTCCAGAAGGACGGCACGATCACGGCGGCCAGCTCTTCGAGCATCAACGACGGCGCCGCGGCCGTGGTGCTGGCGTCCGAAGCGTCCGCCAAGGCGCAGGGGCTGACCCCTCTGGCCACCATCGTTGCCCACGCCACCCACGCCCAGGCGCCGGAATGGTTCACCACCGCGCCCGTGGCGGCCATCCAGGCCGTGCTGGCCAAGGCCGGCTGGACGGTGGCCGACGTGGACCTGTTCGAAGTCAATGAAGCCTTCGCGGTGGTGGCCATGGCGCCCATCAAGGAACTGGGCATCCCGCACGACAAGCTCAACGTCAACGGTGGCGCCTGCGCCCTGGGCCACCCCATCGGCGCGTCCGGTGCCCGGCTGGTGGTGACCCTGCTGCACGCCCTGAAGCGTCGCGGCGGCAAGCGCGGCGTGGCGGCCCTGTGCATCGGCGGCGGCGAGGCGACGGCGATCGCGATCGAAATGGCCTGAAGCCGGCGGGCGGCCGGGCGGGGGGGGGGGGGGGGGGGGGGGGGGGGGGGG
>NZ_JAIBFH010000434.1 GCF_019459675.1 Arenimonas sp. | reverse complement strand
TGGCTGCGCCAGCAACAACGACCTGGACATGTTCGGCGAAATGCGCAGCGCGGCGCTGCTGGCCAAGGGCGTGTCGGGCGACGCCTCCGCCCTCGACGCAGCCACTACGCTGCGCATGGCAACCTTGGGCGGAGCGCGGGCGATGGGCCTGGGCGACCGCACCGGTTCGATCGAGCCGGGCAAGCTGGCCGACCTCACCTGCATCGACATGGATCCGCTGGAGACGCAGCCGATGTATCACGCCATTTCGCAGCTGGTTTACGCCACCGGACGCCACCAGGTGTCGGACGTGTGGATCGGCGGCGTGCGCAAGCTCGACGCTGGCGCGCTGGTGGACATGGACATCCCGGCCATCCGCGCCAGGACGCGGCAGTGGCGCGAGCGCATCGCCGGCATCAAGGTGCCGGCATGAGCGCGCCCGCGGCCAACGCCAGCCAGGCCGAGCTGGACAAGTTCGGCGCCCTGGCCAGCCGCTGGTGGGACCCGCAGGGCCCGCAGCGTCCGCTCCATGAGCTCAATCCGGCGCGCCTTGGCTACGTGCGCGACCGCCTTTCGCTGACGGGCGCCCGGGTGTTGGACGTCGGCTGCGGCGCCGGCCTGTTGAGCGAAGCGCTGGCGCGCGAGGGCGCGCAGGTCACCGCGCTCGACCTGGCGCCGGCCCTGATCGACGTGGCCAAGCTGCACCTGCTTGAATCGGGCCTGCAGGTGGACTACCGGCTGCAGTCGGTGGAAGACCTGGCGGCGGAACGGCCGGGCTCGTTCGATGCCGTCACCTGCATGGAAATGCTTGAGCACGTACCCGATCCGGCCGCCGTGGTGCGCGCCTGCGCGACGCTGCTCAAGCCCGGCGGCCAGCTGTTCCTGTCCACGCTGAACCGTACGCCGGCCGCGTTCGCGGTGGCCGTCGTCGGCGCCGAGTACATCGCCCGGCTGCTGCCCCGCGGCACGCACGACTACAAACAGTTCATCAAGCCGTCCGAACTCGCGGCCTGGCTGCGCGCGGCGGGCCTGCAGGCCAGCGACGTCAGCGGCCTGGCCTACGACCCGATCCGCCGCAAGGCCTGGGTCGGCGGGCCCACCGCCATCAATTACCTGGCCTGTGCGGTGAAAGGCTGATGTCCAGGCCGCCGCGTGCGGTGCTGTTCGACCTGGACGGAACCCTGGTGGACAGCGCCCCCGACCTCTGCAACGCCGTCAACCGCGTGGTGGTGGACCTGGGTCATGCGCCGGTGCCTTTGGCGCGCCTGCGCGAAGTGGTGTCCAAGGGTGGCCGCGCCATGCTGGCCGCGGCGCTGCCGCAGCTGTCCGACGACGAACGCGCGCCGCTGCTGGCGCCGTTCCTGGCGCACTACGCGCAGGCGCTGGCGGTGGACAGCCTGGTGTTCGAAGGCGTGTCCGATCTTCTGGCCGGGCTGGAATCCCGCGGCCTGCGCTGGGGCATCGTCACCAACAAGCCCGAGGCGCTGGCGCGTGGCGTGGTGGAAGGCTTCGGCTGGAGCCAGCGCAGCGCCGTGCTGATCGGCGGCGACACGCTGCCCCGGCACAAGCCCGACCCCGACCAGCTGCTGCTGGCCTGCGACCAGATGGGCCTCGCCCCGTCCGACGTGATCTACGTCGGCGACGACCTGCGTGACGTGCAGGCCGCGCGCGCCGCCGGCATGGTGTCGGTGGCGGCGCTGTGGGGCTACCGCGAGCCGCACGACGACCCGGCCACCTGGGGCGCCGACCACGGCTTCGCCAACGCGCGCGACCTGCTGTCGGCGCCGGGCCTGCTGCCGCCGTGAGCGCGCCGCCCGACGACGCCATCGCCCACTTCGTGGCCAAGTGGCATCGGCGCGAGCCGGAAATGGCCCTGGCCGAGGTGTTCTGCGCGCCCGGCCAGCGCCCGCGCTTCCGCGCCTGGGGCGCTTTGGTGCACGAGCTGCGCGAAGCGGCGTTCGAACTCAGCGACGCCCGGGTGACGGCGGTGAAGTGCCAGTGGTGGGCCGAAGAACTGGCGAACCTGCCGCAGGGCAGGGGGCGGCACCCGATCAGCGCCGACATCGCGGCGCCGGCCCTGCCCTGGACGCCGCTGGCGCGCGCGCTGATCGAACAGTCCCTGCTGGACGACCGCCCGGGCGACGCAAGCGCCGCGTTGGCGCACATGCAGCCGCTGGCGCGGGCCCTGGCCGATGTCGAAAGCGGGCTGTTCGACGCACCGCCCGCCGACACGTCCGCCATCGCCGTGCACCTGCTGCTGCAGCGCCTGCCGCAGGGCCTGCTGGCTGCCGACCAGGCGCGGCTGCCGCTGAACCTGCTGGCCCGCCACGGCCGCACGGTGGCCCAGGTGGGCGCAGGCGAGGGCGAAGCGGTGCTGCGCGATTGGGCCAGCGCGCTGTTGGACGCGCTGCCTGCCGCTTCTTCGTCGCAGCCCCTGTTCCGCCGGCTGCGCACCGGCTTCGATCGCGTGCGCCTGGCCCGGCTGGCGGCTGGCCGCGGCTTCGCGCCGCCGGCGGCGCCGGCCACGGTCTGGCGCGCCTGGCGCATCGCCCGGGGCGCCTGAAACGCATTGTTCCGGGCGTCCGCGGGCGTCAAACGCCCACTTGACGTAGCCTGCACCCGCCCTCAAATAGTTTGGCAAGCCATTGAACAGGAACATCGACGTGCCCCCCAGCCCCCTTGAGAACACCGCCCGCGTGCTGCCCGACATCGCGGTGGAGCCGCATCTGGCGCAGGCCGGGGCGCTGGACTGGGTGGGCATGGGCGAAATCGAGATGCCCGTGCAGCTGCAGGCCGACGAAGGCCGCACGGTCAGCAGCGGCGCCCGGGTGAACGCTTTCGTGAACCTCAAGCGCAGCGACGCGCGCGGCATCCACATGTCGCGCCTGTACCTGCACCTGGACAAGGCGCTGTCGAGCGAGCCGGTGACGCCGGCCAGCATTCGACGCCTGCTGAAGGATTTCCTGGAGTCGCACGCCGACCTGTCCGATCGCGCCATGGTCAGCCTGTCGTTCGAACACCTGGTGCGGCGCAAGGCGCTGGCCAGCGACAATAGCGGCTGGAAAAGCTACCCGGTGACCATCACGGGCTTGATGGACCGCGGTCATTTCTCGCTGGAACTGGGCCTGGAAGCCGCTTACTCCAGCACCTGCCCGTGCTCGGCGGCGCTGGCGCGCCAGCTGATCCAGGAACAGTTCCAGGCCGATTTCGCCGCCGGCAAGCCGGTGGACCGCGACGCCGTGCTGGCGTGGCTGGGCACCGAGCAGGGCATCCGCGCCACGCCGCACAGCCAGCGCTCCATCGCGTCGGTGAAGCTGCGCCTGGTGCCGTCGTTCCAGAGTTTCCCGATCGTTGAAATCATCGACCGCATCGAAGACGCGCTCAAGACGCCGGTGCAGACCGCGGTGAAGCGCGTGGACGAGCAGGCCTTCGCCCTGCTCAACGGCCAGAACCTGATGTTCTGCGAAGACGCCGCCCGCCGCATGAAGGCTGCGCTGGACGCCGACGAGCGCATTGGCGACTTCTGGCTGCGCGCCACCCACCTGGAAAGCCTGCACGCCCACGACGCCGTGGCCGTGGCCACCAAGGGCGTGCCGGGCGGCTACACGGCGCTGCCGGACGGGCTCGCCGGGCGCTGAGCCCGGCGCGGCGCGCTTACTTCGGGCGCTCCAGCACCAGCAGCGGGTCTATCCGCACGTCGAACCAGCTCATGCCCCAGTGCAGGTGCGGCCCGGTGGCGCGCCCGGTGGCGCCCACCCGCGCCACGGCCTGGCCCTGCGCCACGCGGTCGCCCACCTTCACGTCAATGCGCGACAGGTGCAGGAAGTTCGAGCTGATGCCGTGGCCGTGGTCGATCAACAGGGTGCCGCCGGTGAGGTAGAAGTCCGGCGCCACCAGCGTCACCACGCCCGCCGCCGGGGACAGCACCGGCGTGCCGGTGGGGGCGGCGATGTCCATGCCCGAATGCGGGCTGCCGGGCGAGCCGTTGTAAACGCGCTGGTTGCCGAAACGTCCGCTGATGCGGCCGGTCACCGGCCAGGCGAACGCCTGGGCGAAATCGGCGCGGGCGTCGTCGCGCTCGCGGGCCTGCACCACCTGCGCCTGTTCGCGGCGGATGCGCTCGGCGATGGCCGGCGGGGGCGACACGGTCTTGGGCGGCACGCCGTTCACCCGCTCGATGGGCCAGTCCCGCGGGGTCACCGCGATGCTGACGACCTGGCTGCCGCCGTCAGGGCGACGTACGGCCACCTGCAGCGGCCCGCTGGCGTCGCGGCCCACGCCGAACACCACGCTGCCGTAACCGGTGACGCGAAGGCTGCGGCCGCCGTGTTCGACCAGGCTGCCCGGTGGCACCTTGCCGATGACCAGCGCGCCCTGGGGCACGCTTGCCGGGAACACCACGCGCGCCTCGTCGGCCGGTGCCGGCGCGGCCGTGCCCGCCGCGACGGCCAGCAGCGCCGCCAGCAGCCAGCTCATCGCTTGGACCTGCGCGGCTGCGGCAAGGGCGCGCGCATGGCCGGCCATCGGGTGGGCGCGCAGGCGCGTGCTTTCATGGGGATGGGGGTCATTCGGGCGCCTCGCGTTCAGGCCAGGTTTCAGGAACAAGGTCGACACCGCCCGGGTTGAACGGGTGGCAGCGACCGATGCGTTTGGCGCCCAGCCAGCCGCCGCGGACCACGCCGAAGCGCTCCACGGCCTGCATCGTGTACTCCGAGCAGGTGGGATAAAAGCGACAGCGCTGGCCCAGAAGGGGGCTGATGACCCTTTTGTAGCCGCGAAGCAGCAGGATGACTGGCTTTTTCACTGATTGCGCCGGAGGGGCTGCCGGCATATGGTTGCCGCTGGATAAGGTACTAGGCTATAACACGCCGCCTTTGAGCCTCAAGGAAAGAGAGGAATTGCCCTAGTGGCCGCTAAGAAACCCGCAAAGAAGGCCGTCAAGCCGGCCTCCAAGAAACCCGTCAAGGCCAGCACGCCGGCAAAGAAGCCCGCTGCCAAAGCCAAGACGGCCACCAAACCTGCGAAGAAGGCCGTGAAGCCTTCCAAGCCCGCCAAGAAGGTTGCCAAGCCCGTCGCCAAGGCTAAACCTGCTGCGAAGCCAGTCAAAAAGCCAGCAAAGCCGGCCGCCAAACCGGTGAAGAAGGCCGCCGCCAAGCCCGTGGCCAAGAAGCCGGTGGCCAAGGCCACCAAGCCCGTGGCCAAGCCGGCTGCGAAGCCGGTGGCCAAGGTCGCGGCCAAGCCGGCTGCCAAGCCTGCGCCGGTGTCCAAGGCCGTCGCCAAGGCCGCACCGGCACCGGTGGCCAAGGGCAAGTCCGCTTCGGCGGGCAAGTCTGCGCCAGCGGTGGCCAAGCCGGTCGCGGCACCCCCGCCGCGGCGTGAGCCGGGCGTGCGTGCCGGCTACGTCAAGCCGACCGCCCCGCGTCCCGAGCGCATCAAGCCGGCTCCGGCCAGGGTGCGCGTGGTGCTGGCGGCGGGCTACAAGCCCGGCCCGAAAGAGGAATACATGGGCCCGATGCAGCTCGAATACTTCCGTCAGCGCCTGCTGAGCTGGAAGTCCGACCTGGTCGAGGAATCCAAGCAGACCATCGAGAACCTCAAGGAAGAGGTGCGCGACGTCGGCGATGAAGCCGAACGCGCCAGCCGTGAATCGGAGAACTCGCTCGAGCTGCGCACCCGCGACCGCTACCGCAAGCTGATCAGCAAGATCGACAGCACGCTCAAGCGCATCGAGGACGGCAGCTACGGTTACTGCGTGGACACGGGCGAAGAAATCGGTCTCGACCGACTTGAAGCCCGCCTCACGGCTGAACGCACCATCGATGCCCAGGAACGCTGGGAGCATCGCCAGAAGCAGATGGGCGAATAAGCCTTTCCGCGACTGGTCCGTAAAAGAGCCCCGCATTCGCGGGGCTTTTTTTGGGTTCTTCACCCAAGTCAGTGGTTACGGCGCCGGCCCCACCGCGAAGGCGAGGGTCACTTCCTGCTCATGGCACGGCCTTTTAAATCGCAGGA
>NZ_JAIBFH010000432.1 GCF_019459675.1 Arenimonas sp. | reverse complement strand
CTTCGCCGCGCGGCTCGACGGCCGCCTGCAGTGCCGCATCCCCTTCGAGCCCGACAGCAACCTGATCTGCCTGGCGCTGAACCCGGCCGGCAACCGCGACGTGGCGACGATGAACCGCTTCGTGCGCGCACTGCACGGCAGCCTGAGCTACGACGCCGCCCAGCCGCTGCAGTCGCGCGAGTTCTTCGGTTCCATGACCACGCTGCGCCCCGAGATCCTGGGCCGCGGGGAAACCCTGCGCGTGCTGGCATCGCTGGACCTCGACCCCGCCACGCTCGACGCCGGCGGCGAGGACGACGACCGCGTGGTGATCCTGCGGCACACGCTGATGAATCCCTTCCTGCTCGACACCGGCAACGGCATCAGCTACCTGGAAATGTACTTCGACTACCTCGAGCGCCGCGCGACGGCGCTGATGGCGGAGGCTGCGTGAACGATGCACGCTGCCGCCGCTGGCTGCACGCCGCGCTCGCCAGCCTGTCGCAGGAAGCCGCGCGCTCGGCCGACACGCACCTGCTGCGGATGGACCTTGAAGCATTCCCGGGCATCGCCTTCTACTTCAAGGACGAGGCCTCGCATCCCACCGGCAGCCTCAAGCACCGGCTGGCGCGCTCGCTGTTCCTCTACGCGCTGTGCAACGGAAGGCTGGGCGAGGGCCAGGGTGCGATCGACGCCTCGTCGGGCAGCACGGCGATTTCCGAAGCGTGGTTCGCGCGGCTGCTGGGCGTGGAGTTCACCGCGGTGATGCCCGACTGCACCGCGCCGGCCAAGGTGCGCCTGATCCGATCGCTGGGCGCGACGTGCGTGCTGGTGCCGCCGGGCATGGACGCCAGCGCCGTGGCGCGCGAACGTGCCGCCCGCGAAGGGCTGTGCTACCTCGACCAGTTCGGCCTCGCCGAGCGCGCCACCGACTGGCGCGGCAACAACAACATCGCCGAATCCATCCTCGAGCAGATGGCCGGCGGCCCCGACCCCGAGCCCGCGTGGATCGTCTGCGGCGTGGGCACCGGCGGCACTTCGGCCACCATTGGCCGCTACCTTCGCTACCGCCGGCTGCAGACGCGCGTGTGCGTGGCCGAGCCCACCGGCGGCGCCTTCGCCGTGGGCTGGCGCACGCGCGATCCGGCTGCCGTGGCCAGCGCACCGACGCTGATCGAAGGCATCGGCCGGCCGCGCGTGGAGCCGAGCTTCGTGTTCGACGTGGTGGACCGGGTGGAGGAAGTGGACGACGCCGATTCGGTCGCCGCGGCGTGGCAGCTGGAAACACTGCTCGGCCGCCGCTACGGCGGCAGCTCGGGCACCAACCTGGTGGCCTGCCTGCGCCTGGCGCGGGCGATGCGCGACGCGGGCGAGTCCGGCAGCCTCGTCAGCCTGCTGTGCGACCGCGGCGACCGCTACGACGAAACCCTGTTCGACCGCGCCTGGCTGGCGCGCAACGGCATCGACGTCGATGCCGCGCTGGTTTCACTCGGAGCGATCGCCGCCGCATGAGCCACCACGACCTGCGCAGCTTCCTGGGCGCACTGGCTCGCCGCGGCCAGCTGCAGCAGGTGGACGCGCCGGTGGATCCGGACCTGGAAAGCACCGCACTGTGCCGGCTGGCGCTGCGACGCGGTGGTCCCGCGCTGCTGATGACCCACCCGGTCGGTTCGCGGCACGCCCTGCTGGGCAACCTCTTCGGCCATCGCGACCGCATCGAGCTGGCGCTGGGCGGCCGGCCGCTGGCCTCGCTGCGCGAGCTTGGCGAATTGCTGGCCTCGGTGAAGGAGCCGCGCTGGCCTTCGAACCTGCGGCAGGCGTTGTCGAGCTGGCCTGAGCTCGCGCAGCTGGCGCACGTCGCACCCAGGACAGTGCACGAGGCGGCCTTCAACGAAGTGGTGGTCGAGGGCGACGACATCGACCTGGGCACGCTGCCGATCCAGCGCTGCTGGCCCGGCGACGTCGCCCGGCTGGTCACCTTCGGCCTCGTGGTGACCCGCGGCACCCGCCAGCCTCGCCAGAACGTCGCCATCTACCGGCAGCAGCTGCTGTCGCGCAACCGCGTGATCATGCGCTGGCTGCCGCACCGCGGCGGCGCCCTGGACTTCGCCGACTTCCAGGCGGCGCACCCGGGCAAACCCTTCCCGCTGCTGGTGGCGATCGGCGCCGACCCCGCGACGATGCTGGCCGCGGTGGCGCCGGTGCCCGACACCCTGTCGGAATACGAATTCGCCGGCCTGCTGCGCGGCGCGCGCACGCGCGTCTGGCACAGCGCTCTGACCGGGCTGGACGCGCCTGCGGGCAGCGAAATCGTGATGGAGGGCTTCATCGAACCCGGCGACACTGCCACCGAAGGCCCGTTCGGCGACCATACCGGCTACTACAACGCCCAGGGCGAGTTCCCGGTGTTCACCGTGAAGCGGCTGCGCATGCGGCGCGACGCCGTCTACCACGGCAGCTACATGGGCCGGGCGCCGGAGGACGAACCGTCGGTGCTGTCGTCGGCGCTCAACGAGGTGTTCGTGCCGATCCTGCGCAAGGTGTTCCCCGAGGTGGTGGATTTCTACCTGCCGCCCGAGGCGTGCTCGTACCGCATCGCGGTGGTGAGCATACGCAAGCAGTACCCCGGCCACGCCCGGCGCATGATGATGGGCGTGTGGTCGTACCTGCGGCAGTTCACCTACACCAAGTTCGTCATCGTCACCGACGAGGACATCGACGTGCGCGACTGGTCGCAGGTGCTGTGGGCGCTGTCCACGCGCGTGGACCCGGCGCGGGACACGATGCTGGTCGAGAACACGCCGATCGACTACCTCGATTTTTCCAGCCCGGTGCCCAACCTCGGCTCGAAGCTGGGCATCGACGCCACCCGCAAGTGGCCGGCGGAAACCACCCGCGCCTGGAGCCAGCCGATCGTCCCCGATCCGGCGGCGGAACGTCAGGCCGAGTCGCTGTGGTCGGCGCTCCAGGCCGCGTCCTCGAACAGCACGGGGTAGCGCGCCAGCACTGCCTCGAGGTCGGCCATGGCCGCTGCATCGAACTCACCGTCCGCCAGCAGTGCACTGGCCTGCAGCACGCGGGCCAGCAGCGGGTGCAGCGCCGCGTCGGGCTCGGGCTCGAGCCGGCACTGGGCGATCATGTCCTGCACGGCAGCGTCGAGTTCGGCGGCAATCGCCTTCACCTGGTCGGCCGCGAGGTGGCCATGGGCGCCGTGCGACAGGGCCTGGGTGGCGGCGCGCACGCGCTTCATGCCGCGGGCCAGCGGTTCGTCGGCCTGCCAGCGCACGGCGGGGGCCTCGGCTTCGGCCGGCGTCTCGCCGGGGGCGTGGGCGGCATGGGCATCGTGCGACGCATGCGACGCCGGTTCCGCCGGCGGCTCGGTGCCGTGCGAGGTCGTCAACACCAGCGCCGGCGCGGCCAGCAGCAGGGCAGCGCAGAGGTGGGACAGCATCGGGTTCATGGCGCACTCCTTCGGGTGGCGCGGCCAAGGTCGCCGCTGGCCACCATGATGGGCCGGCAGATGCGGCCCGTAACTGACCCAAGTCAATGACGATGCCATGCCCCCGGGGAGAGCATGCCGCGTCCCCCGCCCCGGAGCATGCGATGCAACTGGTTTGTCCCGCCGGCAACCTGCCGGCCCTGCGCGCGGCCGTGGACGCCGGCGCCGATGCCGTTTACGCGGGTTTCCGCGACCAGACCAACGCCCGCGCCTTCCCGGGCCTGAACTTCGACGAGGCCGAGCTGCGCGCCGGCATCGCCTACGCCCACCAGCGCGGCTGCAAGGTCTACATCGCCCTGAACACCTACCCCGAAACTTCCCGACTGCGCCTGTGGCAGGCGGCCGTGGACCAGGCCGCGGCGCTGGGCTGCGACGCCATCATCGCCGCCGAAATGGCCGTGCTGGACCACGCGATGCGCGAGCACCCCGGCATGGCGCGGCACCTGTCGGTACAGGGTTCGGCCACGTCGGCGCCGGCGCTGCGCTACATGCACGAGCGCTTCGGCATCAGCCGGGCGGTGCTGCCGCGCGTGCTGTCGCTGCAGCAGGTGGAGCGGCTGTGCACGTTTTCACCGGTGCCGCTGGAAGTGTTCGCGTTCGGCAGCCTGTGCATCATGGTGGAGGGCCGCTGCCAGCTGTCGAGCTACGTCACCGGCGCCTCGCCCAACCGCCACGGCGTGTGTTCGCCCGCGCGCTTCGTGCGCTGGGAGGAACACGAGGACGGCCAGCGCGGCGTGCGCCTGAACGGGATGCTGATGGACCGCTATGCCCCCGGCGAGCCGGCCGCCTACCCCACCGTGTGCAAGGGACGGTTCGATGTCGGCGGCGAAATCTTCCACGCGCTCGAAGAGCCCACCAGCCTCAACACCCTGGCGCTGCTGCCGCAGCTGGCCAAGGCCGGCGTGGCCGCGCTGAAGATCGAGGGCCGCCAGCGCGGCGTCGCCTACGTGACCGCCGTGACGCGCACCTGGCGCGAGGCGATCGACCGGCACCGGGCCGATCCCGCCGCCTGGACGCCCGATGCCCGCTGGCAGCAGGCACTGTCCGCCCACGCCGAAGGCCACCAGACCACCCTCGGCCCCTATCACCGCGCCTGGCACTGACCCCATGAAAATCAGCCTCGGACCCCTGCAGTATTTCTGGCCGCGCGAACGCACGCTGGCCTTCTACCGCGAAGCCGCGCACTGGCCCGTGGACGTGGTTTACCTGGGCGAAACGGTGTGCAGCAAACGACGCGAGCTGGGCACCCGCGATTGGATCGCCCTGGCCGAGGAGCTGGCCGGCGAAGGCCTGCAGGTGGTGCTCTCGAGCCTGGCGCTGGTCGAGGCCGAGTCCGAGCTCAACGCGGTGATCCGCATGCTCGACCACGGCGGCTTCCTGGTCGAGGCCAACGACCTCACCGCCGTGCAGCTGTGCAAGGAGCGCGGCCTGCCCTTCGTCGCCGGGCCCACGCTGAACATCTACAACCAGCGCGCGCTGGCGATGCTGATCGAGGACGGCCTGCGGCGCTGGGTGCCGGGCGTCGAACAGGGCCGCCAGCTGCTCGAGGACCTGCTGGTGGCGTGCAGCGCCGATGACATCACGCGGCCGGAGCTGGAGGTGATCGCCTGGGGCCGGCTGCCGCTGTCCTACTCGGCGCGCTGCTTCACCGCGCGCGCGCTGGACGTCGCCAAGGACGCCTGCGGCTTCCGCTGCATCGAACATCCCGACGGCCTGCCCCTGGCCACCCGCGAAGGCGCGCCCTTCCTGCGCATAAACGGCGTGCAGATCCAGGGCGAAGAGGTCACCGACCTGGGGCCGGAAATCGCCGAACTGCGCGACCTGGGCGTGGACATGCTGCGGCTGTATCCGCAGGCGCAGGGCATGCGCGACGTGGTGGAGCACTTCGACCTGGCACGCCGCTCGCCGCTGCCGCCGCCGCGCCTGGGCGCGGTCAACGGCTACTGGCGCGGGAATCCGGGCAAGCCCGGGCTGCCGGCGGGCTGAGGGTTCAGCCGGCGTCGCGCTGGAACACCAGCGTGGCGTTGGTGCCGCCGAAGCCGAAGCTGTTGGACATCACGGTGTCGAGCGTGGCGACGCGGCTTTCGCGCACGATCGGGAAGCCTTCGGCTTGCGGGTCGAGCGCTTCGATGTTGGCCGAGCCGGCAATGAAGCCGTCGCGCATCATCAGCAGGCAGTAGATCGCCTCGTGCACGCTGGCCGCGCCCAGCGAATGCCCCGACAGGGCCTTGGTGGACGACAGCGGCGGCATCGCGTCGCCGAACGCCTCGCGCACCGCGCGCAGCTCCACCAGGTCACCCAGCGGCGTGGAGGTGCCGTGCGTGTTCAGGTAATCGACTGTCGTGGCCACGCCTTCCATCGCCATGCGCATGCAGCGCACCGCACCCTCGCCCGACGGCGCCACC
>NZ_JAIBFH010000406.1 GCF_019459675.1 Arenimonas sp. | reverse complement strand
CGTCGTGCCCAAGCGCCTGACGCCGATCGCCGTCAGCACGCCACAGCCGGCCTATCCGCCCGTAGCCCTGCGCAGCGGCATCACCGGCTCGGTGGAAGTGCAGCTCACCGTGCGCCGCGACGGCAGCGTTGCCAACGTGCGGGTGCTGTCGGCCAGGCCGCGCGGCACCTTCGAGCGTTCGGTGCTGGCCACGCTGCGCCAGTGGCGTTTCCAGCCGCTCGACGAAGACGTGACGATCATCCGCACGATCAACTTCCGCTGATCGCGCGGTGCATCAGCCGCCGGAGTAAGCCCGCGGCAGCGGGCCTTCGGGGGCCAGGTAGCGGTCGCGCAGTTCGGTCTGGCGCGAACGCATGCTGGCCAGCTTTCCGCCGAACCACACCTGTTCGGCCAGCGTGTTCACTTCCAGCGGATCGCCGCTCCACAGCACCAGGTCGGCCGCCTGGCCCACTTCGATGCGGCCGCGCTGGGCCGACAGGCCGAACACCTGCGCCGGCACCGACGTCAGGCCGGCCAGTCCGGCTTCCCACGGCAGGCCATACGCCACGGCGGTGCCCGCGAGCTGGCGGATCTTGCGCGCGTTGTGGGTGGCGTCGCCGCCCTGGGTGAAGCCCACCACTACCCCGGCGCGATGCAGGCGCGCGGCGTTCTCAAGCGTGGAGCCCAGGGCGTCGAAGCTCGACGGCAGGTTGGCCAGCGCGTCCACGAACACCGGTGCGTTGGCGGCCTTGAGCTGTGGCGCCACCATCCAGGCCTCGCTGCCGCCGACGATCACCGGCTTCACGCCGTGCCGGCGCGCAAAGGCCAGGGCCTGCCGGATGTCCGCCGCGCGGTCCACGTGGAAGACCACGCGGCCACCGGCCAGGTAGCCCGCCAGCGCGGTGCGGCCGGCGCGCGTGAGCAGGCCGTCGCCGCTGCCGGCGCGGGCTTCGGACACCGCCTGTTCGAGCAGCATCCACTGGCCCGCGCGGCTGCCGCCCGACAGCGGCGACGCACCGCCGCCCAGGCTCACGAACAGGCTGCGGCTGCCGGGCAGGGCGGCGTCGAAGCGGCCGTCGAGCAGCATCGCGCTGCCCTGGCCGGCAACGAAGCTGCCGCCCGGCAGGCTGCCCGGCGACAGCACGGTGAAGGTGATGCCCTCCACCCGCGTTACGCCGATGGCGGCCGAACGCGGGTTGTAGGCCACGTCCACGTCGAACTCCGGGCGCCATGAACTGCCCTCGTGCGCCGGCATCATCGCGCCCAACGCGAGGTTGGCGTCCACGGTGGCGGCCTCGCCCGACACTTCTTCAATGCCCAGGCCCGTGAGGCCGGCGAACAGGCCGGGCGTCAACGGCCGGCCCTTGGCGTCCACCACCGTCATGCCCGCCGGCGCCGCGAGGTTCGCGCCCACGGCGCGCACCACGCCCCCCTGCACCAGCACGTCGTGGTCCTTGAGCGTGCCCTGGGTGCCGGCGGTGTGCACGGTGGCGTTGCGAACCAGCAGGTCCTGCGCGGCGACGGGCAGGGCGACGCAGAGCGTCAATGCCATCAGCAGGCGATTCATGGCGTCACCTCCTGGCCGAGCATGAAATCGGTGACGGGCTGCCTCGATTTGTCGTTGATGTCGTACAGCAGGGCGCCGTCCACGTAGACGTTTTCGGCCTTGGCGTACACGCTGAAGGGGTTGCCGTTCCACACCACCACGTCGGCCATCTTGCCCTCGGCCAGCTCACCGGTCTGGTCGGCGATGCCGATGGAGCGCGCGGCGTTGCTGGTGAGCCAGCGGATGGCGCGTTCGGGCGGCAGCTTCAGCCCCACGCGTTCGCCGCGCACCATTACTTTCGCGGCCTCCTGGTTCAGGCGCTGGATGCCTTCGGCAGAATCCGAGTGCACGATCGCGCAGCCGCGCTCGGGTCGGTCCACCAGGGCGATGTTTTCCTGGATGCCGTCGTAGGCCTCCATCTTGAAGCCCCACCAGTCGGCCCACAGCGCGCCGCAGATACCCTCGGCGGCCAACGTGTCGGCCAGCTTGTAGGCCTCCACGCCGTGGTGGAAGGCGGCGATCTTGAAGTCGAACTCCTTGGCCAGGTCGATCATCAGCGCCATTTCATCGGCGCGGTAGCAGTGGATGTGCACGGTGATCTCGCCGCGCAGCACGCCGGCCAGCGTGTCCAGGCGCAGGTCGCGCGTGGGTGGTTCGGCCGCCGCTTCGTCTTTCTTTTTCTTGCGGCCGGTGTCGTCCTGGCCGGTTTCGTACTTGTCCCAGGCGCGGCGGTAGGCCTGCGCTTCGATGAAGGCGGCGCGGTAGCCGGCCAGGTTGCCCATGCGGGTCATCGGCGACTGGCCCTGGCCGCCGTACACGCGCTTGGGGTTTTCGCCGCAGGCCATCTTCAGGCCGTGCGGCGCGCCGGGGAACTTCATGTCCTGCACGGTGAGGGCGGCGACGTTCTTGAGCACGGTGCCGCGGCCGCCGATCAGGTTGGCCGAGCCGGGCAGCACCATCAGCGAGGTGACGCCGCCGGCCAGGGCCGTGGCGAAGCCCGGATCCTGCGGCCACACGCCGTGTTCGGCCCAGACCTGGGCGGTCACCGGGGCGGTCATTTCGTTGCCGTCCGAGTGCGCGCCGACGCCGGGGCTGGGGTACACGCCCAGGTGCGAGTGCACGTCGATGATGCCCGGGGTCACCCATTTGCCCGTGCCGTCCACCACGGCCGCGCCGGCGTCGCTCAGCCCGGTGCCGACCTTGGCGATCCGGCCGTCGCGCATCAGCACGTCGGCGCCCTCCAGGCGCTCGCCGTTGCCCACCAGCACGGTGGCGTTGCGGATCAGCACCGGACCCGACGTGATCGGGCGGTACGTGCTGGCGAAAGGCGCCTGCGCGGCCGGCGCAAGCGCGGGCAGCGCAAGCGCGATAGCGGCCAGCAGCGTGGCCTTCAACGGTATGGACATGGATGGACTCCCCCTGGAAGCGCCCACCCTAGCCGGGGCCGCGGGGCATTGCCAAGGGGGCCCGGGCCTTCACGCAAGGGCCACGGTAGAATGGCCGGGCAACGCGTATAAAAAAAACAAAAAGGAGAAGACCCATGAAAGACAAACAGGAAATCGTCAGCAACTGGCTGCCCCGCTACACGGGCGTGCCGCTGGGCGAATTCGGCGAACACATCCTGCTGACTAATTTCGGCGGCTACCTCAACACGTTCTCGCGCCTTTCCGGTGCGCCCATCGTCGGCACGGACCGGCCGATGCCCAGCGCCACTGCCGACGGCATCACCATGATCAACTTCGGCATGGGCAGCGCCAACGCCGCCACGGTGATGGACCTGCTGTCGGCCATCGACCCCAAGGCGGTGCTGTTCCTGGGCAAGTGCGGCGGGCTCAAGCGCAAGAACCAGCTGGGCGACCTGATCCTGCCCATTGCCGCCATCCGCGGCGAAGGCACCAGCAACGATTACCTGCTGCCCGAAGTGCCGGCGCTACCGGCCTTCGCGCTGCAGCGCGCCGTGTCCACCATGATCCGCGACCTTGAACACGACTACTGGACCGGCACGGTGTTCACCACCAACCGTCGCGTCTGGGAGCACGACGAGCCGTTCAAGGAATACCTGCGCAAGCTGCGCTGCATGGCCATCGACATGGAAACCGCGACCATCTTCTCGGCCGGCTTCGCCAACTCGATCCCGGCCGGCGCGCTTCTGCTGGTGTCGGACCAGCCGATGATTCCCGAAGGCATCAAGACCGAAGCGTCCGACCGCGTGGTGACCGAGCACTTCGTCGAACGCCACATCCAGATCGGCATCGAGGCGCTGCGCCTGATCCGCCGGCACGGCAAGTCGGTCAAGCACCTGCGTTTCGACGAGTAAGCGCTACCAGTTGAAGACGAAGCCGACCACGTCGGGCGTCGGCTTGCCTTCGGTGAAGCGGACCGTGCATTCCACGATCTGCTTCACTTCCGACGTCAGGCCCGGCTCGATGACGATCGGGGCGGTGAGGAATTTCTCACCGTTGGGCGCGTCGCGCATGCTGGCGGCCAGCGCCGACACGTCAAGCTCGTAGAGCTTGCCGCCCAGGCGCGATTTGGTGTCGTCTTCACAGGCTTTGGCGGCCAGCTCGTTCGGCGTGCCGCCGACCGCTTCACCGCCACCGCCGCAGCCAGCCAATGCCGCGGCTATCGAGATCACCAACCAAGTGCGCATCCCACCCCTCCTGGTCCAAGCCATTGCCCGTATGCCCGGAAACTCCGGCCGGGCGGGCCTGCAGACAGGCCTAAATTAGCGCAAATGCTCTACGTGCGCCAATGGCGCTGTCGTGAAGGGTCGGACCGGACACTCAGTAGCGCGGCACCGACGGGTCGATGTCGGTGGACCAGGCGTCGATGCCGCCTTCGACGTTGTAGAGGTCGTGGAAGCCCAGGTTGCGGAAGTGTTCGGCGGCCTGGCGGCTGGAGTTGCCGTGGTGGCACAGGAAGGCGATCGGCAGGTCCTTGGGCAGCTCGGCCAGGCGGCCGGCGCTGTCCTCGTCCAGCACCTCGTGCGGGTGCGGGAACGGGGCCAGGGCGCGGGCGTGGGCGGGGCGCACGTCCACCACGTCGATGGTGCCGGCGATGATGTGGTCGTGCAGCTGCTGCACCGTCATGGCCTTCACGGCCGGCGGCGCGTTGGGGTTGTGGATGGCCAGGCCGGCGCCGCGGACGTCTTCCACCCAGTCGATGCGGATGCCGCGGGCGCGGGGCGCGCTGGCCAGGTCCAGGTGCAGGCGGATGCCGGCGGCTTCGCTGACGATCTCCTGGCCGGTGGCCGGCTTGAGCTCGAAGCGGGCGTTGAAGCGCGGGTCCACCGACAGGTGCAGCACGGCGTCGTCGTCGTTGCCGGCGATGGCGCGGCCGATGGCCTCGGCGGCGGCGGGCGTGATTTCGATCGGCGGCGGGGTGCGGTCGGGCGCGGCCAGGCCCAGGGCTTCGTGCAGCTCACCGCTGTTGAGCATCTGTTCGATGATGTCGCTGCCGCCAAGCAGTTCACCGCCGACGTAGAGCTGGGGAATGGTCGGCCACTGGCCGTAAACCTTGATGCCTTCGCGGATCTCGGCGTCGGCCAGCACGTCCACGTGGCCGAAGTCCGGCACCAGGCCGCCCAGGATGCCGACCGCCTTGGCCGAGAAGCCACACTGCGGCCCCTGCGGGTTGCCCTTCATGAAAAGCACGACGTGGTGCGCGCCGAGGATCTGTTCGATGCGGGTGCGGGTTTCAGGGGACAGGGACATGGCCGGCTCCAGTGGGGAAGCCGCCATTTTACCCCCACGCGCTGAACCCCACCGCGCAGAACCCGGGTAATGCCGAAAAATGTACCCGGTACCTTTTCCGGATTTCCCGGGCCTACGGCGGAGTGGGGCGAAGCCGGGGCAGGGCGACGGCCAGCGCCTGCAGGGTCCAGGCCGCGTACATCGCGGCGGACGGGTGCAGGCCGTCGGCCGCAATGCCGTCGGGATGGGCGCCCAACTGGCGACTGACCGGGGCGATGTCCACGAAAGCGACCCCGCGGGCCGCGCACTGGCCCGACGCGGCGGCGTTGTAGGCGTCCAGCTCACTGGCGATCAGCGCGGTGTCGCGGCCGGAGGCCTGGCCGAAGGGCGTCACGCCCCAGTCGGGTATGGCCAGCGCGAGCACGCGGTCGGTGCGGCCGCCGGCCAGCGCGACCGCGCGCTCAAGCAGCACGGCGAACTCCTGCACGTAGTTGGCCACGTCGCGGCCCCGGTACTGGTTGTTCACGCCAATCAGCAGGGACACGAGGTCCCAGGTGCCCAGCGGCTCGGCCGCGTCCATGGCGGCAGAGAGCTCGTCGGTGGACCAGCCGGTGGTGGCGATGATGCGCGGGTCGGCGACGGCGACCCCGCGCTCGCGCAGCGCCGCGGCCAACTGCACCGGCCAGCGCCCCGCTTCAGGCACCGACTCGCCGATGGTGTACGAGTCGCCCAGCGCCAGGTAGCTCAGCGGCTGCGCCACGGGTTTTCCGGCCTCAGGCCACTTGCCGCGCACGGGCGCGGGCGGCGTGCCTGGCCAGGGCGCGGTCGATGCGCAGGAAGACTTCGCGGATCAGGTTGGCATCGGGCAGCAGCGTGATGCGGAAATGCCGCGAGCCGGGCACGTTGAAGCCGCTGCCGGGCACCACCAGCACGTCTTCGTCCTCGAGCAGTTCCAGCGCGAACGCCTGGTCGTCGAAATCAACCGCGGCATCGCCGACCACCTCCGGGAAGGCGTACAGCGCACCCGCGGGCGCCACCAGCGACAGGTGCTGGCTGGCCTGGCAGCATTCGATCGCCGCGCGTCGCGATTCGTGCAGCCGGCCGCCCGCGCCGGTCAGTTCCAGGATGGTTTCCGGGCCGGTCAGCGCCGCGGGCACGGCGAACTGCGCCGGCACGTTCGCGCACAGGCGCAGCGCGCTGAGCAGGTCCATCGCGTGGTGGTAGTCGCCGATCTTCAGCGGGTCGCCCGACAGCACCGCCCAGCCCACGCGCCAGCCGCAGGCGCGCCACACCTTCGACAGGCCGCCGAAGCTCAGGCAGGGCACGTCGCCGGCCAGCGGCGCCAGGGGCGTGAACCGGGCCTGGTCGTAGAGAATGCCGTCGTAGATCTCGTCGGCCATCAGCAGCAGCCGGTGCCGCGCCGCGATGTCCACCAGCCGCTGCAGGATCTCGCGCGGGTAGTTGGCGCCGGTCGGGTTGTTCGGATTGATCACCACCAGGGCGCGGGTGCGCGGGGTGATGAGGCTCTCGATCTCGTCGGGGTCGGGCAGGAACCCATTCTCCGGGCGGCACGAGTAGTACACCGGCCGACCCTGGTTGAGGATGGTGGCCGCGCTCCACAGCGGATAGTCCGGGCTGGGCAGCAGCACTTCCTCGCCCGGGTTGAGCAGGGCGCGCAGGGAAATGTCGATCAGCTCGCTGACGCCGTTGCCGATGAACACGCGGTCGGCGTGCGCATGGGGCGTGCCGCGCTGGCGGTGGAACAGCGCCAGCGCTTCGCGCGCCAGCGGCAGGCCCTGCTGGTGCGTGTACGGGTCGCTGTCGGGGACGTTGCGGGCCAGCGCGTCCTGCAGGTGCGCCGGCGTGCGGAAGCCGAAGGCGCCGGGGTTGCCGATGTTCAGGCGGATCAGGTGACGGCCCTGGCCCTCGAGCTCGCGGGCGCGGCGGGACAGTTCACCGCGGATGTCGTAACGGACCTCGCGAAGGCTCAGGCGGGTCGGCAGGGGCGAATGGGGCATGGTGAAGGCGAACTCGGCGCAGGGATCCTGCGTCGAGATTAACGGAATCTTGACGCGCTTTCAGCCCAATCCTGCGGCCGATCAGGCCTTGCCGGCCCGCAGGGCGACGATGGCCGCCAGCGTGAAGCCGATCTCCCAGACCAGGGCGCCGGCGAAGAAGCCAGTGAACTCGCCGGTCAGGCCGATGCCCAGCAGGCGCGCGGCGGCGATGCCGCCGTTCACCAGCGCCACCGACCACAGCCCCGGGATGCGCCAGGCCGGCTTGGCCGCGCAGGCGAACAGGAACGCCGCCAGGCCCAGCTCCAGCCCGCCGTAGAAGGCCCGCAGCTCAACCAGCCCGGCCGTGGTGCCGGTGATGCCGACCGACCCCAGTACCGCCGCGGGGGCCGCCACGATGGCCAGGCCGAAACCCAGGAAACCAAGGCCGGCCAGGCAGAGCAATGCGATTCGGAATCGTTCCATGTTCGTATCCTGAGCGGCGGGCGGTGAGTGGAGCGTGCAGGCAGGGGTATCATTCCGGCCAATGCAGCCTACCCCAGAAGCCCTCGACCACCTGCGCGCCATTGGCTGGCCCGACGATGTCCCCAGCCGCGCCGCGCTCGCCGCCGCCCAGGGCGCCCGCCTGGCCCGCGTGGTCGGCCAGCACCGCAGCGCCTACGACGTGGCCACCCAGGCCAATGAAATCATCAAGGTGCAGCCGCCGCTGCCCTGGACCCGCCCCCGCTGCCCGCCTGAGAACCGCGCCGCGGTGGGCGACTGGGTGACGCTGGATGAGGCGGGCAAGAACATCCTGGGTTTCCTGCCGCGCCGGTCCATCCTCAAGCGCGGAGCTGCCGGCGAGCACCACCGCCAGCAGCTGATCGCCGCGAATGTTGATCATGTGCTGGTGGTGGTCGGTCTGGACCAGGACTTCAACCCGCGCCGGATCGAACGCTACCTGGTGGTGATCCGCGCCAGCGGCGCCGACCCGGTCCTGGTGCTGACCAAGGCCGACGAGTGCGAGATCGTCGAGGACTGCATCGACCTGCTGATCGAAGTGGAAGAGTCGGGCGTGCCGATCCACGCGGTGAACGCCAAGGACCCGGCCAGCACCGCCATTCTTCATCCTTATCTCGCCGCCGGCCACACGGTGGTGCTGGTGGGCAGCTCGGGCGCCGGCAAGTCCACGCTCACCAACACGCTGTTGGGCCGCGAGAAGATGAAAACCAACACCGTGCGCGGCAACGACTCGCGCGGCCGCCACACCACCACGTCGCGCGTGCTCACGCCGCTGCCGCAGGGTGGCTGCCTGATCGACACGCCGGGCATGCGCGAAGTGAAGTTCAGCGGCGACGAAGACATCGTGGACGCGTTCGAGGACATCGAGGCGCTGTCGGGCGCCTGCCGCTTCCGCGACTGCGTCCACGGCAACGAGCCGGGCTGCGCGGTGCGCGCCGCCATCGAAGACGACACGCTGGACGAAGCGCGCTTCCTGCACTTCCTCAAGCTGCGCGGTGAAGTGGAGGCCGCGGTGGTGACCCAGGCCGCGCGCCGTGCCGAGGAAGCGCTGGCCAAGACCGCCGCGCACAAGCGCAACAAGGACAAGCTCGGGCGCCGCTGATGAGCGACGCCGAGCGATCGCTGGCCCACCACGCCGCGCTCGATGCGCGCCTGGTGGCGGCGGTGCGCGGCATCCGGCTGCTTGAATCGGTGAGCTGGCCGGCGCAGGCGCAGGAACAGTTCCTGGCCGCGTGGAAGATCGGCCGCATCCACCTGCCCAAGGTCGAATACCCGCGCGGCGACTACGGCGCCATCCGCACCGAGCTGGAGGCCGTGGACCAGGCCGCCGACCCCGACGACCCGCTGGGCCGCTACCTGCTGCTGACCTCGGAAAGCTGGCGCATCACCACGCGCCTGCTGGACGCGGTGGGCACGCACCGCGTCACCGCCTATTCGTCGCGCCTGTTCGGCCGGCCGATGGAAACCCTGCCAGGCGACGGCCCCACGCACCTGGACGCCGCCCAGCACTTCATCAGCCTGGCCAACGAAATGGACCAGGAGCTGCGCGAGGTCGAGCCCGACTACGTGCTGCCGGCCGAAACGGTGCAGCTGGAGCTGCAGACGGCGATTGATGCCTTCTTCACCCAGCACAAGGTGCGCGTGGAGCTGGACCCGAACCTGATCTCGAAGGCCGCCGCCAGCGCGACGCGCATCCGCCTGCGCACGAACACCGGCTTCTCCGAATACGACCGCAACCAGCTGCTGGTGCACGAGGCCTTCGTGCACTCGCTCACCGGGCTCAACGGCCGCGAGCAGCCGCACTTCAAGTCCATGGCGCGCGGTTCGCCGCGCACCACGGCCACGCAGGAAGGCCTGGCCACGTTCGCCGAGCTGATCTCGGGCTCGATGGACATCGAGCGCATGAAGCGCATCAGCCTGCGCATCGTCGCCATTGACAAGGCCATCCACGGCGCGGACTTCGTGGACGTGTTCCGCTTCTTCCTGGATTCGGGCCAGAGCCCGCTCGACAGCTTCACCTCCAGCCAGCGCGTGTTCCGCGGCGTGCCGCTGGGCGGCGGCGCGGCGTTCACCAAGGACACCGTGTACCTGCGCGGCCTGCTGTCGGTGCACACCTATTTCCGCTGGTGCCTGCGCCACCACAAGCTGGGCCAGGCCCGGCAGCTGTTCGCCGGCAAGATTGCGCTGGAAGACGTGTTCGCGCTGGAAGGCGCGTTCGAATCCGGCGCCATCGCGGCGCCGCTTTATGTTCCGCCCTGGATGCAGCGGGCGAATGGCCTGGCGGGGATGCTGGCGTTCTCGCTGTTCGCCAACAAGATCCGGCTGGACCGGGTGGACGCCGACGACCTGGTGCTGGGTCTCTAGCCGGGGCGGCTCAGACGAACGCGCGCCGGATCCGCGACGCCGCGGTATCGAACGCGATCACGGCGGCGACCAGGATCACCAGGATCACGCCGACCACGTGCCAGTTGCCCCAGTCCACGGCCAGCTTGAGCTCGTAGCCGATGCCGCCGGCGCCAACGATGCCCAGCACCGTGGCGGTGCGGAAGTTGTACTCAAGCATGAACACGCTGGCTGAAAGCAGGGCCAGCCGGCTGGCCGGTGCCACGGCGGCGAAGAAGCGCTGCGTGCGCGACAGGCCCAGTGCCCGCAGCGCCTGCGGCACCCGATCGTCGACGCTTTCCAGGGCTTCGTAATAGAACTTGCTGAGATAGCCCAGCGAATAAACCGCCAGCGCCAGCACGCCGGGCAGCGCGCCCAGGCCGAAGGCTCCCACCGCCAGCAGCGCCCACAGCAGCGAAGGCACGGCGCGGATGGCGTTGAGCAGGGCGCGCGTGGGCTGCCGCAGCCAGGCGGGACCCACGTTGTGTGCGGCGCAGGCCGCCAGCGGCAGCGACAGCACGATGGCGATCAGGGTGCCCAGCCATGCCATCAGCAGCGTATCGAGCAGGGCCACGCCCAGCGCGCCGAACTCAAGGGCCATGAACTGTTCCGAGCTGGGCACCAGCGCCGCGGCGAAGCGCGCGGCGTTCTGGCCGGCACCGGCCTGCGGCAGCTGCAGCTCCAGGGCGCTGACGGCAAAGGCCGTGATGGCGGCCAGGGCGCCCAGCGCCAGGCCGCCGCCCAGCCAGCGTCGCCACGCCGGGCGCTGTGCTCCGGCGCTGGCGCGCGCGAAGGCGGCGGCGGGCGAGCCCAGGGGTTCGAAGTCGGGCGGGGCCAGGTTGGGCGCGGCGGGGACGCTGGGCGGCGCCGGCAGGGGCGCGGGCGTCGGGGCCGGCCGTTGTTCGTCGAGGGTTTCCACCGGCAGGCGCACCACGCGGTCGGCGAACTCGTCCGCCAGCTGCGCGTCGTGCAGCACGCTGATCAGCGTCAGGCCCTGGCTGCGGCGCAGTTCGTCGAGCAGCTGCATCAGCGCGCGCGCCGATGCGGGGTCGAGGGATGCGGCGGGTTCGTCGGCCAGCAGGATGGTCGGGCGTGACATCAGGGCCCGCGCAATCGCCACGCGCTGCTGCTCGCCGCCGCTGAGCTGGTCCACGCGGACCCGGGCGCGGGCCAGCAGCCCGAATTTTTCCAGCCAGCCCAGGGCCTGCGCGCGCCGTTGTGCGCCGTAACCCGTCAACGAGCGCAGCAGCCCGGCTTCGGCCGCGGCGCCATGCAGCACGTTGGTCAGGGCCGAACTCGAACCGACCAGGCGGAAGTCCTGATGGATGCTGGCCACCCGGCCCAGCACCGCCACGTCGCCCGCCTGCGGGGTGCAGTCGCCGGCCAGCACCCGCATCAGTGTGGTCTTGCCGCTGCCCGACGGGCCGACGATGGCCACGTGCGAGCCGGCCGCGAAGTCCAGCGACAGGCGGTCGAGCACGCGGACGCCGTCGCCCACCACCACCGTGACCTGCGTCAGGCGGGCGACCGGTGCCGGTGCAAGCATGTTCAGCGCGAAAGCCCTTCGATCGGGATGCCCGTGGCTTCGATGGCGTCCACGGCGGCGGCGACGTGCGCGTCTTCGTCCACTTCGACGAAGGTCGAGGCGCCGTAGACGTCGGCCAGCAGCTTGGGCTGCGTGCGGCTGATCTGCAGCAGCGCCTCGCGGATGCCGTCGCGGGTGGCCTGGTCGAGGCCCTTGCGCACCGCAACCAGGTGCGTGGGAACGCCCGGTGTGCGGCCCAGGATGCGCAGGCCGGCGCGCTGTTCGGCCGGCAGGTAGATGTCGCTGTTGGGGCCTTCCATCGTGTAGTCGCTGACGGCGGCGACGTCCGCGCGCCCTTCAGCCACTTCGCGCAGGGCCTGGGTGTAGGAGCCGCCGAAGGACACCTGCCGGAACGCGGCGCGCGGATTCTGCTTGCGCTCCAGCAGGCCCATTTCAATCAGCCGCCGGTAGGCGAAGACGTAGCCGCTGGTGCTGGTCGGGCTGGTGAAAACCATGTGCAGGCCGGGGGCCTGGGCCTTGATGTCCTGCACGTCGCGCAGCGGGCTGTCGGCGCGCACGACGAAAATCGAGTCGTAATCCGTGCGGGCGACGCCGCGGGTGTCCACGCGCTGTTCGGCCAGCAGCAGTTCAGCGCCGCCGTCGCGCCGCGCCAGCAGGAACGGCAGCGAACTGAGGTAGGCGGCATCGGCCTGGCCGCTGGTGAGCGCCTGCACCGACGCCGAATAGTCGGAAGGAACGATCACGCGGACCGGGCGGTTCAGCTGCTTTTCAAGGGCGGCGCTGAGCTGCTCGGCGGCTTCGCGCAGGGCGGT
The DNA here is from genome assembly GCF_019459675.1 of Arenimonas sp. Lineage (GTDB taxonomy): Bacteria > Pseudomonadota > Gammaproteobacteria > Xanthomonadales > Xanthomonadaceae > Arenimonas. Next base: position 2,449 of record NZ_JAIBFH010000406.1, on the reverse strand, counting down.
GGGCTCTTTCTGCTTCTGGAATACGAACACCAGTTCGTCGCGGGCCTGCGCTGCGGGCAGGCTGAGGACGAGGGCGAGCATCGAAAAGGCCACGGCGGCAACCACGCGCAAAGCGGACATCGGGCGACACCTCTGGCTTGAATTCTTCAATGGGAATGCGAATCTATATCATTTAGGAATGAATCTCAATTGACGCGGCCCGCTGCGCGCGGGGTCCCGGCTCGCGCCATACGGGCCCGTCGGCATCGGTCGCATCTGGCCGCTACAATCAAACTCCCTTCAAGGCGGCGCGTACGCGCCTGGCCCGAGACTGCCCCGACCCATGTCCGAACACGAAGATTTCAAGCAAGCCGCCCTCGATTACCACCGACTGGCGCCCGCCGGCAAAATCCGGGTCACCCCGACCAAGGCCATGGTGACCCAGCGTGACCTGGCCCTGGCGTATTCGCCGGGCGTGGCCGCGGCCTGCGAGGCCATCGTGGCCGACCCCAGCCAGGTCAGCTCGCTCACCGCGCGCGGCAACCTGGTGGGCGTCATCACCAACGGCACCGCCGTGCTGGGGCTGGGCAACATCGGGCCGCTGGCGGGCAAGCCGGTGATGGAAGGCAAGGGCGTGCTGTTCCAGAAGTTCGCCGGCATTGATGTGTTCGATCTGGAGATCAACGAGAACGATCCCGACAAGCTGGTGGAGATCATCGCCAGCCTCGAGCCCACCTTCGGCGGCATCAACCTCGAAGACATCAAGGCACCCGAGTGCTTCGTCGTGGAGAAGAAGCTGCGCGAGCGGCTGAAGATCCCGGTTTTCCACGACGACCAGCACGGCACGGCCATCATTGTTGGCGCGGCAGTGCTCAACGCGCTGCACGTGGTGGGCAAGGACATTGCGGACGTGAAGCTGGCGGTGAGCGGCGCGGGCGCGGCCGGCATCGCCTGCCTGGACATGCTGGTGGCGCTGGGCATGCAGCCCGGCAACATCCTGGTCAGCGACCGCGACGGCGTGCTGCATGCCGGCCGCGCCGACCTGGCGCCGGGTGGCGCCAACGCCGGCATCGTGCGCTACGCCCGCGACACCAGCGCGCGCTGCCTGGCCGACATCGTCGCCGGCGCCGACGTGTTCGTGGGCGTGTCGGCGGGCGGCATCCTCAAGCCCGAGATGCTGGCCACCATGGCCGCGCGGCCGATCATCTTCGCGCTGGCCAACCCCACGCCCGAGATTGATCCGGCGCTGGCCAAGCTGGCGCGCCCGGACGCCATCATCGCCACCGGCCGCAGCGACTATCCCAACCAGGTCAACAACGCGCTGTGCTTCCCGTACATCTTCCGCGGCGCGCTGGACGTGGGCGCCACCACCATCAATGAAGAGATGAAGCTGGCCTGCGTGCGCGCCATCGCAGACCTGGCGCGGCGTGAAGCCACCGACCTGGGCGCAGCCTACGCCGGCGAAACGCCATCTTTCGGCCCTGAGTACCTCATCCCGCGGCCGTTCGATCCGCGGCTGCTGGTGTCGCTGGCGCCTGCCGTGGCGCAGGCCGCGATGGACTCGGGCGTGGCGACGCGACCGATTGACGACATGCCGGCCTATCGCGACCGCCTCAGCAGCTGGGTGTTCCGCACGGGCCTGCTGATGAAGCCGGTGTTCGACCGCGCCCGCGCCGAGCGCAAGCGCGTGGTGTACGCCGAGGGCGAGGAAGAAACCGTGCTGCGCGCCGTGCAAACCGTGGTGGACGAGGGCCTGGCGCGGCCGATCCTGGTCGGCCGCCCGGCCGTCATCGAGCGCCGCATCGCGCGGCTTGGGCTGCGGCTGCGCCTGGGCGTGGACGTGGACGTGACCAACATCGACGACGATCCGCGCTTCAACGACTACTGGCAGCTTTATCACGAGATCATGCAGCGCAAGGGCATCACGCCGTCCGCGGCCAAGGCGCTGGTGCGTTCGCGCGACGTGGTGATTGCCGCGCTGATGGTGCGCCGTGGCGAGGCTGATGCGCTGCTGTGCGGCGTGGTGGGCCGCTATGTGCGCAAGCTGCGGTACGTGCGCGAGATCCTGGGCGTGGAAAGCGAAACCCGCGGGCTGTCGGCGCTCAGTGCGGTGCTCAATGACAAGGGCGTGCTGTTCTTCACCGACACGCACGTGAACGTGGACCCGACCGCGGCCGAGATCGCCGAATCGGTGATCCAGGCGGCGTTCCGCCTGAAGCTGTTCGGCATCGTGCCCAAGGCGGCGCTGGTGAGCCATTCCAACTTCGGCTCCAGCGAATCGCACAGCTCGCAGAAGATGCGCGACGCGCTGCAGATCCTGCGCCAGCGCGCGCCCAAGCTCGAGGTCGAAGGCGAGATGCACGCCGACATCGCCCTCAATGCCGAGGCCCGCGAGCGCATCTTCCCCAACTCGCGACTCACCGACCGCGCCAACCTGCTGGTGTTCGCCAACCTCGACGCCGCCACCGCC
>NZ_JAIBFH010000402.1 GCF_019459675.1 Arenimonas sp. | reverse complement strand
GCGCGCGGTAGTCTTTGACGGGGGGGGTGGGGCCATGCAAAACCTGGCGCAGGTGGGCGCGGGTGGCGCCTAACCCGCGCAGCGGCGGCTCCACCGCGAAGGCCTCGCTACAAATCGCGTCCAGGGCCGCGGCCAGCGGATCGTCCGCGAAGAACGGCCGCAGCAGGTGTGCCGCCACCGACGGCAGGTCCTGGAGTCCGTCGAAATCCGAAGGCGAGAACTGCGGCAGGGTTTCGGGCACATACAGGCCGCCGTCCGGCGCCAGGCCGGCGGCCAGCGCTTCACCGAGGGCAGCGGGCGCCGCGAGGCCGCGCGTGCTGGGAAAATTCATGCCAGCACCTCGGCGCGCGGCCCGGACACCGGCGACACGTGCGGATCGCTGCCCAGCCCGGCGTGGGCGAACGCGCCCACCATGGCCGCCGCGGCTTTTTCTGCCGAGGCGCGGTCTTCGAACCAGGCGAATACACTCGGCCCGGCGCCCGAGATGCTGGCGCCCATCGCGCCGTTGGCCAGCGCCGCCTGCTTCACCGCGGCAAAGCCCGGGATGAGCCCGGCGCGGCGCGGTTCCACCAGGTGGTCTTCCAGCCCGGCGCGCACCAGGGCGGCATCGCCGCGCTCGCAGCCCAGCAGCACCTGCGACAGGGCCGCGCTCTGCGTCACGAACTCACGCAGCGCGAACGGCGCCGCCAGCGCCGCGCGCGCCACCCGCGTTTCCAGCGCGAAATGGGGCCGCACCACGGCGCAGTGCCAGTGCGCCGGCACCGCGATCGGCACCAGTCGGTCGGCCGTGGCCAGCACCAGGCCGCCCACCAGCATCGGCCCGACGTTGTCGCCGTGCAGACCGCCGCTGGCCACCGCTTCGCCGATCATCGCGAACGAATACAGCGCCTCGCGCGCCAGCGGTTGATCCAGCAGCGCGTTCGCCGCCACCAGCGCGGCCACGCACGACGCGGCCGAACCGCCCAGGCCCGAACCCAGCGCGATGCCCTTGTCGAGCTCGATCTCGAAGCCGCCGGAAAGCCCCAGCGCTTCGCGCAGCGCGATCAGCGCCGCGCCTGCGGTGTTGTGTTCGGCCTGCATCGGCAGTCCCGACACGCCACCGCGGATGGCGGCAATGCGTACGGCGGGTTGCGCGATGCGGCGCACGGTGGCGATGTCGCCCGGGCCCTGCAGACTGTGGCCCAGGATGTCGAATCCCACGCCCACGTTGCCCACCGAAGCCGGCGAGAACGCGCGCGCGCTGGCGGGCGGACACACCGCCGCGCCCCCACCCCCGACGCCAGCCGCAGCAGGTCGGAGAACACGCCGGCCGCCGTTACTTCCGGGCCGGCGCCGGGGCCCTGCACGATCAGCGGGTTGTCGCGATAGCGGTGGGTGGTGAATTGCACGATGTTGTCCGTCAGTCGAAGGTGGGCGAAGGCGTGGTCGCGCGGCAGTTCCACCAGCGAAACGCTGGCCTGGCCATCGTGCCCGAGCCGCGCGACGTAGCGAAGCACCTGGCCGCGCGAATCGGCATCGGCCAGGCGCCGCGCCATGGCCTCGTCCAACTCTGCCAGCGAGGCCATGAAGTCTTCGCGAGAGGCGCCGCGCAGGCTCTCGGGCACCAGCCCTTCCACCTGCACGTCGGCCATGGATAGCGCGATGCCGGACTCGCGCGCCAGGATCACCAGCTTGCGCGCCACGTCCATGCCCGACAGGTCTTCGCGCGGGTCGGGCTCGGTGTAGCCCAGGCCGTGCGCCTCGCGCACCAGCGCCGAGAACGGCTGCGAGCCGTCGTAGCGGTTGAACAGCCACGCCAGCGTGCCCGACAGGATGCCTTCCACGGCGATCAGTTCGTCGCCGGTGTCGAGCAGGTCGCGCAGCGTCTGGATCACCGGCAGGCCGGCGCCCACCGTGGCTTCGTAGCGCAGCCGCGCGCCGCTGGCCTCGCTGGCGGCGGCAATGGCCTGGCGGCGGGCCAACGGCCCGGCCACGGCGTGCTTGTTGGGCGTGATCACGTGGATGCCGGCGGCCAGCCAACCGGCATAGCGTTCGGCGATGGCGTCGCTGGCGCTGCAGTCCACGATCACGCAGTGCGGCAGGTGGGCGCCCAGCAGGTGCGGCGCCAGCGCATCAAGGTCACCGTCGGCGGCGTGGGCCAGGTGTTCGCGCCAGGTACCCGGCGCGCCGTGCTCACCCAGCCAGAGCCGGCGGCTGTCGGCCAGCGCCCGCAGGCGAAGGTCCAGGCCGGCGCCCGCGCGCAGGCGCGGCATCGCCGCTTCCACCTGGTCCAGCAGTGCTGCGCCGACCTTACCCGGGCCGATCACGGCCAGCGCCACGGTCTGCGGCGACAGCCAGAAGCTGGCGTGCGCGGCGCGCAGGGCGCGTGTCGCATCCTCCGCCGCCACCGCCACCGAGATGTTGCGCTCCGAGGCGCCCTGGGCGATGGCGCGGATGTTCACCCGCGCCCGCGCCAGCGCCCCGAACAGTCGCGCGGCCACGCCCGGCGTGCCGGCCATGCCGTCGCCCACGGCCGCCAGCACGCTGACGCCGTCGGTCAGCTGCACGCCCTGCACCTGGCCGGCGGCCAGTTCGCGGTCGAAGGCGCGCAGCAGCGCCGCGCGCGCCGCCACGGCTTCACCGCTGCGCACCACGCAGCAGATCGAGTGCTCGGACGAACCCTGCGAAATCATCACCACCGAAATGCGCGCCGCGTGCAGCGCGGCGAACACGCGCTCGGCCGTACCGGGCACGCCGATCAGGCCGGCGCCCTCCAGGCTCACCAGCGCCAGGCCGCTGCTCAGCGTCAGGCCTTTGACCGGACCGCCCGGGCCACCGTCAAGCACAATGCGCGTGCCCGGCACCTGTGGACGGAAGGTGTTGCGGATCTGCACCGGCATGCCGCGGGAAATGGCCGGGGTGAGGGTCTGCGGATGGATCACCTTGGCACCGAAATACGCGAGTTCGCAGGCCTCGCGATAGCTCAGCGCCGGCAGCGGAACGGCTTCCGGCACCAGCCGCGGATCGGCCGACAGCACGCCGTCCACGTCGGTCCAGATGTGCAGTTCGTCGGCTTCGAACAGCGCTGCGAAAATGGCGCCCGAATAATCGCTGCCGTTGCGCCCCAGCACCGTCGGCAGGCCGTCTTCGCCGCCGGCGACGAAACCTGTCACCACCACGCGCGGCTGCGGATGGGCCCGGCGCCAGCGCTCGAGGTTGTCGCGGCTGGCGGGCCAGTCCACGGCCACGCCCAGCTCTTCATGCCGCACGCGCAGCACCTCGCGGGCATCCAGCAGCGCGCAGTCGGCGCCGCGCGAGCACAGGTGCGCCCACAGCAGCCGCGCCGACCACACTTCGCCCAGGCCCTGGATGCGTTCGAACGCCGGGCGCCCGGGCGCGCCCAGCACGGCGGTGGCCTGCAGCAGGGCGGCCAGCTGTTCGAACTGCGCGTTCAGCCAGGCCTGCAGGTCGCCCGCGTCGTCACTGAGCAGGGCGCGTGCGGTTTCGAGGTGGCGCTGGCGCAGGGCGACCAGGGCAGGGGGCCAGTCGCGCGCCGCGGTGGCGGCGTCGGCCAAGGCGATCAGGGCATCGGTGACGCCCTGCATCGCCGACACCACGGTCACCTGCCCGGGTTCGTCCGCCGCCAGCAGCAGGTCGGCCACGTGCCGGATGCGCGCGGGATCGGCCAGCGAACTGCCGCCGAACTTGTGCGCGCGGGTGCGAAGGGCAGCGGGCGACGTGGGTTTTTCTTCGAGCATCAACGCGTTCATGCAACCTCCGGAGGAGGCCGCGCAGCGTTTCAGGGGAGGGTGATGCCGGCCCGCCTCTGTCGTGGTGCGGGGCCGTGGGTGGATTTGTTATCCAGGCAAGACCGACCGCACCACCGCGAGGGTAGTGGTGGTAATGGTCGTGGTGGTGAGGTGCCGGGACATGACCCGACTGTGCCGGTCGGCCGCGCGCGCTGTCAAGCGGGCCGTGGGAGTCTGGCCGCAGAGCCTGCCAGGCGATTCAGCATGCTGCCCTGGGTCGAGAGTGGTGAGGCCTTGACCTGACCTGCCCCCAATCTTAGGGCCAGTGACTACTTCGTAGAGCGCTAATTGGCAAACTTGTCGCTCGGGGTGGCTCTTGCGAACTATTGCTCTCGAACCGTAGCCGCAAAGGCGACCGGCGTGAGATTACCCAAGGCGCTGTGTGGATGAACTGGTTCTTGGCGCAAGCGATGTGAACCAACGCCTACTTGAGAAGCTTGCAGAGTATTGAGCCGCCCCGTTTTCTGCGTATCAATTTTGGGATTATTCCAATTTATTTATCGATCGCGTCCTAACTGACTGTCGAAATGCGTTCCGCGACGTTGGTCCTTGTTGTTGGTTAAATTCATACGCAATTTCTAGGTGAAGCCAAATGCGGTGTGTCATAGTTTTATCGCCGCACATCTGCGAGCAATCAGGGGATAAGAATGAATTTTGGAAAGCTGACTGCGCTCGTCTGCGCAGCAACGTTGACCACTGCCTGCGCGACTGGCTCGAAAGAAATCAAAGCCTCGTACGTGAGTCCGATGACGTATGACGCCTACTCATGCCAGCAACTGATTCAGGAAACCCAGAGACTGCAGGGCCGAATCAGTTCCGTGGCGGGTGACGTTGATCAGAAGGCTTCAGGGGATCGGGTAAAGATGGGTGTTGGATTGGTCCTGTTCTGGCCAACGCTTTTCTTCCTCAAGGGTGACGGTCCAGAGGCTCAGGAATACGCGCGCCTGAAGGGCGAGCATCAGGCACTGGAGGACACGTACACGCGCAAGAACTGCGCCAACCTGATGGCTGACCAGAATGGCGCAAGCCGGGCGTCCGCGGGGCAAGTCGGACAGCCGATGGCGCCTGCTACCGAGGCTGCGGGCGGCTCGCTCCTGGCGACCACAGACTCTGCTGTCGGACATCAGTTCGCATCGCCCGCGCGCAAGGAGTTGATCCGGATGCAGTGCAGCGCCGACCTTGGATTGGTCAGCGACGAACGCGGCGAGGCGATTTTCGAGGGGCGTTGCAATGACGGGAAACGCCAGCTTGTCGCGTGTCGCGGAATGGCATGCAAGGCGCTGAACTGACCGACAAGGGCTCTGTGCAGTTGCCTCACTTGGGGCATGGGTGCCCGCGATAGTGTCGCGGGCACCGCCGCACGGGCGAAGGAGCGAACTGCTTGTCTTGCCTCGAAGTCGACTGGCGCAAGGGCAGCTTGGCCAGCACTCCGAAAACAAAAAAGCCGGGCGTGAGCCCG
>NZ_JAIBFH010000384.1 GCF_019459675.1 Arenimonas sp. | reverse complement strand
ACAACCCGCGGCCTGCCGGTGGTGTCGGTGAACGTGGGCGAGGTGGACGTCGAATTCCTGCGCGTGCGCGACGCCGAGGTGGCGAACTTTTTCGTCAGCTACCAGCGCGGCGGACGGCGCGGCGGCTGGGAGCTGGGCGACAGCGAGTGGCAGGACCGCGTGGCGATCACGCGCGTGGCCGATTCGGTTTACCTCAACCGCTTCGTGCTGGGCGGCGCCGACAACCAGCGCCAGCTGACCTACCTGCCGGTGCAGAACATCGCGCAGCTGCAGGAGCCAGGGCTGTACTTCGCCCTGATGCGCAAGGTCGGCGCCTATGGCGACGACTACGAAACGGCCACCTTCTTCGTTTCCGACATCGGCCTGCACCTGCGTGCCTACGGCGATTCGGTGTTCGTGCATACCGCCTCGCTCAAGTCCGGCGACCCTGCGGGCAGCATCGCCCTGAGCGTGCTCAACCGCGCCGGTGAAGTGGTGGCCAAGGCCGACACCGACGCCAGCGGCAATGCGCTGGTGGCCTACAAGCTCGACGCCAGCCACGTGCTGGTGGCGCGCAGCGGCAACGACGTGTCCCTGCTACCGTTCAACCAGCCGGCGCTGGACCTGTCCGAGTTCTCGGTGGCAGGCCGCAAGCAGGCCTGGTTCGACGTGTTCGCCTGGTCGGGACGCGACCTGTACCGGCCTGGCGAAACCCTGCGTCTTTCGGCGCTGATGCGCGACTACGACGGCCGCGCGGTGAAGGCGCAGCCGCTGTTCCTGAGCCTCAAGCAGCCCGACGGCAAGGTGTTCCTGGAAACGCAGCTGGCAGCGGGCGAGGGTGGCTATTACAGCTGGACCCAGGCGCTGCCGGCCGACGTGCCGACCGGCCGCTGGCAGGTGGAGTTCCGCACCGCGCCGGGCGCCGCCGAAGTGGTGCAGGGCATGTCGCTGCGCATCGAGGAGTTCCTGCCCGAGCGCATGAAGCTCGAGCTGGCCAGCGCCAAGCCGACGCTGGCACCGGGTGAACCGTTCCCGCTGGTGGTGGATGCGGCGTATCTGTACGGTGCACCCGCCGCCGGCAACCGATTCACGGCGCGCCTGTCGGTCACGGCCGACCAGCATCCGCTCGAGGCTTTCCCCGACCATTACTTCGGCGACCCCACCATCACCATGCCCAAGGACGCCACGGACGCGCTGGACCAGGCGCTGGACGCGCAGGGCAAGCTCACCGCGGCCCTGCCGCTGCCGGAAGAAGCCGCCGCGCCCGGCGCGCCGGTGGCCGTGGTGGTCAGCGGCAGCGTTTACGAAAGCGGCGGCCGCACCGTCACCCGCAGCCTCAAGCGCACGCTGTGGCCGGCGCCCGCGCTGGTGGGCGTGCGCCCGCTGTTCGACATGAAGGAAGGTTCGTCCGCCAACGGCGTGGCCGGCTTCAACCTGATGCGCGCCGACGCCGCGGGCCAGCGCCTGGCATCCAAGCCGCTCAAGGTCAGCCTGGTGCGCGAGCGCCGTGACTACCTCTGGAGCCAGGACGAGGGCGGCGGCTGGGGCTACGACTACACCGCGCGCTACGAAACCGTGGAAACCCGCGACGTGTCGGCTCGCGCCGACGGCGATACGCGCGTTGATTTCCAGGTGGAGTGGGGCGAGTACCGGCTGGAAGTGCTGGACCCGGAAACCGGGCTGATTACCCGCCTGCCGTTCGTGGCGGGCTGGAGCTGGGACAACGAAAACCGCGGCCTGGACGCGCGCCCCGACAAGGTGAAGCTGTCGCTGGACAAGACCAGCTACCGCGCCGGCGACACACTGCGCATCACCGTGACGCCGCCGCAGCCGGGCCAGGGCGTGCTGGTGGTGGAATCGGACAAGCTGCTGCACGTGCAGCCGCTGCTGGCCAAGCCTGGCGAAACCTACGAACTCAAGGTAACCGAGGAATGGGAGCGGCACGACATCTACATCACCGCGCTGGTGCTGCGCGGCGGATCGGCGGTTGAAAAGGTGACGCCGGCGCGCGCGGTTGGCGTGGCGCACGTGCCCATGGACCGTGCCTTGCGCACCGTGCCCGTAACGGTGGAAGCGCCCCGGCAGACGCGCCCCGAGCAGGCGCTGCCGGTGACCATCAGTGCGCCTGCGCTGGCCGGCAAGACCGCCTGGGCCACGGTGGCGGCGGTGGACGTGGGCATCCTCAACATCACCCGGTTCCCGGTGCCCGACGCGGCCGCGCATTTCTTCGCGCAGCGGCGCCTGGGCGTGGATGCGCACGATCTTTACGGCCGCGTTATCGAGAGTTTCGAAGGCGAGTCGGCCACGCTGCGCTTTGGCGGCGACATGGCGCTGCTGGCATTGCCGCAGGCACGCCGCCCGACCGCGCGCGTGCAGACGGTGGACCTGTTCGCGGGTCCCGTGAAGCTTGATGCCAAGGGCCAGGCCAAGGTGGACGTGATGGTGCCGGACTTCAACGGCACGCTGCGGGTATCGGCGCTGGTTTACAGCGACGAGGTCTACGGGCAGGGCCACAGCGAAAGCATCCTGCGCGCGCCGATCCTGGCCGAGGTGAGCGCGCCGCGGGCCCTGGCTCCGGGCGACCGCAGCACGGTCACGCTGGACCTGCAGAACTACACCGGCGCGGCGGGAGAGTTCAGCGTCAACTTCGACACCACGGGCCCGATCGCGGTTGCCGGCGAACGCCGCAAGGTGTCGTTGGCGCCGGACGCGAAGTCCACGCTCACCTACGTGCTCAGCGGCACCGAGGGCTTTGGCGTGGGCACGCTGAAGCTGCGCGTGGAGGGCGGCGGCTTCACGGTAAACCGCGAGTTCGACGTGCCGGTAAGGGCGGCCTGGGGCAGCGTGTCGCGTTCGCGTGCGCAGACAGTGCAGCCGGGCACCTCGCTGGCGCTGGGCGGCGAGCTGGCCGCTGGCCTGATGCCGGGCACGGTGTCGGCGCGCATGACGCTGACGACGCAGCCGCCGATTCCGTTCGCGCGTGCGCTGCAGGACCTGCTCGATTACCCCTACGGCTGCGTTGAACAGACCACCACCCGCGGCTATGCGGCCCTGCTGCTGGACGCCGACAGCGCCCGGCGCATGGGCTTTGCCGGACTGGACGAAGAGGCGCGGCGCAAGCGCATGGAGGGTGCGTTCAGCCGACTTGCGGCGCTGCAGTCGGGCAACGGCCATTTCTCGATGTGGGGCGGCAGTGATACTGCGGCCATCCTGACGCCGTACATCGCCGAGTTCCTGCTCAATGCCCGCGATGCCGGCTTCGCGGTGCCCGACGCGATGCTGCAGAAGACGCTCGAGCGCCTCAGCGAAGACCTGCTGACCGGCGGCGTGCCTTTCTATGCCTACGACGCCTCCGACCACCTGCGTTTCGCCTACCAGGCGCAGGCTGGCTACGTGCTGGCCAAGGTGAACCGCGCGCCGCTGGGCACGCTGCGCGCGCTGTACGACAACGAGCGCGGCAAGTCGCTCACCGGCCTGCCGCTGATGCACCTGGGCCTGGCCCTGGCGATGCAGGGCGACGAGGCGCGCGCCGGCAAGGCCATTGCCGAAGCGTTGGCCAAGAAGGACGCACGCCCGCGTTGGCTGGGCGACTACGGTTCAGACCTGCGCGACCAGAGCCTGATGCTGGCGCTGCTTCACGAGAACAAGCGCAGCGGCGGCGACCAGGACGCGCGACTGCTTGCGCTTTCGCGCGACCTGCAGGCCCGCGGCTCCGCCAGCCACTATTGGCTGAGCACGCAGGAACAGATCGCGCTGGCGCGGCTGGGCAAGGGCCTGGCGCTGGACGCCGAGGCCACGTTCTCGGGGCAGCTGAGCGTGGGTGCGCAGGCCACGCCGGTCGCCGCCGACCGCCTGTTCAGCAGCGACTTCGGCTACGGCGACCTGGCCGCGGGCGTGCGCTTTGCACCCCAGGCCGAACAGCCGCTGTTCGCCATCGTGGACGTGGTCGGCGTGCCGCGCACGGCGCCCGCGGTGGACGAGACCGACATCGTGGTCAAGCGCACCTGGTACAACCCCGACGGCACGGCGTGGAAGCCGGGCCCCTTGAAGGAGGGCCAGGTGCTGGTGGCCGCGCTGAGCGTCGAAGTGCGCGAGGCGATGCCCGATGCGCTGCTGGTGGACCTGCTGCCGGCCGGCCTGGAAATAGAGAACCTCAACCTGGCCGCGCCCGAACAGTGGTCCGACGTCACCATCGAAGGCATCACCATCACCGACCGCAGCAGCGCCTCGGAAATCGTCCACGAGGAGTACCGCGACGATCGCTACGTGGCGGCGCTCAAGCTCTATGCGGGCCAGAAGGCGCAGCTGTTCTACCTGGTCCGCGCGGTGACGCCCGGCACCTATGTGGTGCCGCCGCCGCAGGTGGAGGACATGTACCGGCCCGAGCTTCGCGGGGTGGGCCGTGCGAACCCGGCGACCGTGACCGTCGTCCAGCCATAGCGTGCGCAGGGCGCGCGTCACCGCCGCTGCCGCGGCGGGGCTGTCCCGGCCTGCCGCGGGCAAGCGCCCTCCGCGGGCGTGGTTGCGCCGCGTCCTCGCCGCTGGCGCGCTGCTGCTGTTGCTGGCGTTCGGACTGGACCGGCTGTTCCCGCCGCCCATCCCGGATACGGGCGACGGCGGCGCGGTGGTGTTGGCCGCCGACGGCACGCCGCTGCGCGCCTTCGCCAACCGCGACGGCGTGTGGCGCTACCCCGTCACCCTTGATCAGGTTTCGCCGCACTACGTGCAGGCCCTGGTGACCTACGAAGACCGCTGGTTCCGCCGCCACCCGGGCATCAACCCGCTGGCGATGGCGCGCGCCGCCTGGCAGTGGCTGCGCAACGGCCGCGTGGTGTCCGGCGGCTCCACGCTGACCATGCAGGTGGCGCGCATCCTCGATCCGCATTCGCGCACGCCGCAGGGCAAGTTGCGCCAGGCCTTGCGCGCGCTGCAGCTGGAGTGGCGCTATTCCAAGGACGAGATCCTTTCCCTTTACCTCAACCATGCGCCGTTCGGCGGCACCATCGTCGGCGTGGAGGCGGCCAGCTGGGCGTACCTGGGCAAGCCGGCGGCCAGCCTGTCGCAGGCCGAGGCAGCGCTGCTGGCTGTGCTGCCGCAGGCGCCCAGCCGCCTGCGGCCGGACCGCCACCCCGATGCCGCCCGCGCTGCACGCGACAAAGTGCTGGCGCGCATGGCGACACTGGGCGCATGGACGCCGGCGCAGGTGGACGACGCGCGCATCGAGCCGGTGGTGGCCCGCCGCCTGCAGCCGCCGATGTCGGCGCCGCTGCTGGCGCAGCGCCTGCGCGCCGCCCATCCCGGACAGTCGCGTGTCCGCAGCACGATCGACGCCAGCCTGCAGCGGGTGCTGGAACAGCGCCTGGCCGGCTATTTTTCCCAGCTGCCCGAGCGCACGTCGGCGGCGCTGTTGGTGGTGGACAACGCCACGCTGGAGGCGCGCGCCTACGTGGGCTCGCTGAAGTTCGGTGACGCCACGCGCCTGGGCCACGTGGACATGGTGCGCGCCACGCGCTCGCCCGGCTCCACGCTCAAGCCCTTCCTCTACGGCCTGGCGCTGGACGACGGCCTGGTGCATTCGGAAAGCCTGCTGGTGGATGCGCCGCAGAGCTTCGGCGACTACCGGCCGGCCAACTTCGACCCGGCGTTCAACGGGCCGGTGTCGGTGGCGCAGGCGCTGCGGCTGTCGCTCAACGTGCCCGCCGTGGACATGCTCGATCGCGTGGGTCCCGAGCGCTTCACTGCACGGATGGCCCACGCCGGGGTGCAGCTGCGCCTGCCGCGCGGCGCCAAGCCCAATCTGTCGATCATCCTGGGCGGCACCGGCACGCGCCTGGAAGAATTGGTGGGCGCGTACCGGGCGCTCAACGCCGAGGGTCTTGCCGGCCAGGTGCGCTACGCCGCCGGCACGCCGCTGCGCGAGCGCCGGCTGCTGTCGCCGGGCGCGGCCTGGATCATCCGCGAAACCCTTGAACAGCATGGACGCCCGGGCCAGCGCGACGAGGCCTTCGACACCAGCGGCCGGCCGCGCGTGGCCTGGAAAACCGGCACCAGCTACGGCTTCCGCGACGCCTGGGCGCTGGGCGGCACCGCCCGCTACACGGTGGGGGTGTGGGTGGGCCGGCCCGATGGCACGCCGCTGCCCGGGCAGTCCGGCGCCAACACGGCGCTGCCGCTGCTGTTCGAAGTGGTGGACAGCCTGCCGCGCGCCGGTGCCCCGCGCCGCCCAACCCGCATGCCCCGAACCGTGCGCAAGCTCGACGGCAGCTGGCCCCAGGGGCTGCCGCCGGAGGACGACCCGAACGCCCAGTGCCAAGAAA
>NZ_JAIBFH010000378.1 GCF_019459675.1 Arenimonas sp. | reverse complement strand
CGCATCGCTGCGGGCCGTTCACTAGCACAGGCTTGCTGCCGGGGATTACCAGCAGATCGCCACGGTAGATGCGCTGACCGATTTGGCGCCCGCGTTGGTGAGCGTGTAAGTGCCGCATTTGTCGCCCGCCTGCGCGCCCGCCGGCACCGCCCGGATCGAATACGTCGTCCGGGTGGGCGCGGCCACGAAGCTGATGTTGTAGAAAACATCCCCTTCCCTGGGCGAGCGGTTGAACGGTGCCGCGATCACGTAGTTGGCGTAGGTGTTGTTGACGGTGAAATGCCGCTCCAGCACCTGAGCCAGTTCGCTCAGGTCCGCCGTGGCCTGCGCGCGACGCCCCTTCCTGACGCTCTCCTGATAGCTCGGGTAGGCGATTGCCGCGAGCACCGCGATTATCGTCACCACCACCATGATCTCGATCAGGGTGAAGCCGGTCGCGCGTTTGCCATTGAGGTTCATCAATCGTTTCTCCATTTTGGCCGCGGTGCGCATCAGCGGATCTGGCGCCAGGACTGACGGCCGCAAGGGCGCGGCAGGATCAGCGGCGCGGTGCCTTCAACGCGGATGACCACATTGCATCGGCTTCCGGTGCCCGGCCCGCCCGGCTGCGTCGGCAGCAGGGACTCATCGGGCGCGATGCAGCTGGTGTCCGCCGGATCGCAGGGCACGGGCACGCTGCAGCCAGCGTCCACGCCGGGACGGCATGGCGGCTGCGGCAGCACGACGCCCGTCTCGGTGACGGGGGCACCGTCGCCGATCTGGAGTCCACCGCAGTCGTTGGTGGGGCAAGCCGGGAGACCCGGGATGCCTACCGTCAGCTGGTTCAGCGCATTGGCTCCCGACAGGGCACTCAGGCCATAAAGGAAGTTGTCGCCGCCCGGGCTGCACGGATCGTCCTTGGGCTGGAACGTGGTGAACAGGATCACGCCCGACTGGATTCGCGGCGTGCCGATGTAGCGCTCACCGATGCCCGGCGCTGCATTGACCGTGAGGTCGAGATACCAGCCGAACTGGGTGGAATAGTCCACCGGGTTGGCGCTGGTGCTGCGCGTCACCTGGGCACCGACGTTCTGGCCGGTGATGGTCTGCTGCTGCAGGCTGGACCGCGTGAGGCTGGCCGTGCCCTTGTCGAGCACAGCGTAGAACGCCTGCACCTGGTTGGACGTGGCCGGGTCGGCGTCGGTGGCCGTCAGGTAACGACCGGTGCCGAAGTAAAGCATCGTGCCGCCGCTGGGCAGGCGAATCAGCTCCAGGCCACCGGTGATGGGCTGGCGCACGTTGGCCGAATCGGTCGCGGTGAACACCGGTGCCCCGCCGTAAGCCACGCCCCAACCCGTGGGCGAAACCGACGTCATGTCGATCTTCCAGAGGTTGCCGCGCAAGTCGCCGCCGTACACCGTGTCGGCCTTGCCGTTGCCGTCGATATCCTGGACCGCGATGTTGCCCAGGCCGTTGGTGAAGGTGCCGCCGTCGTTGATGACGATGGTGTTGACCGTGGAGCCGGTGGCCAGGTCGACCACCATCAGCGCCGGATCACCCGCCGCGCTGTTGTAGCCGTTGCCCACCAGGGCGTACCACTTGTTGTCCTCGGCCAGGATGATTTCCGGCCGACCGGACGCCTGGCCCAAGTTGAGGTTGAAGGGAGCGCTGCCGCCGCCCACCACTTCCCACATCACGTTGTTGGGACCGAAGGTCTGGGGCGACGTCACGTCCAGGCCGAACAGCGACTTGCCGCCGCGACCCGCCGTGCCAACCAGCACCGTGGCCCAATTGGCGCCGAGCTTGGCGTCCATGACGCTGACTTCGCCGTCGACGAAGTACTGGTGGCCGTTGGTGTCGAGGGTGCCGTACTCGGGATCCGCAAGGCGCCAGAGGTTGTCGCGCACGCCGAACGGCGAGAAGGCGAACAGCTCCACGCCGCCTCCATCCGCCAGCTTCTTGGCGTTGAAAGCGTGCAGGAAGCCGTCGTTCGCACCGACGTAAACCGCCGGGGTGCGGGTCGCCTTGGAGGCAACAAAGGTGGAGTACCCCGCTCCCAGCCCGCCGGGCAGGAAGGACCAGCCGTAGTCGTCCTTGTTTCCCGATACCGTGGGGCGCGAGTTGATGATGTCGCCCAGGACGGAGCTGCGGTTCCGGAGCGGGGCGCCTTCGAGGGCCCTATTGCCGCGCAGGTAGGAAATGACGTTTGCCGCCGTGGTGCCGCCCAGATCTCCGCTGAGATTGGCCGCCGTGGCACCAATGGCCGCCTGCTGTTCAGCCGCCGTGCCGAAGCCCGCGGCGGTGAAGGCCACCGGAACCCGGGTGGTGTTGGTGCCGAAGGCCTTCACGCCGACGATGTTGCGCGCCGGCTCGAGGGGCATGCGCGCCGCGGCGCTCCATTCCTGGGCACCGGCACCGCCGGTGGGGCTTACATTGGCCGCGATCAGGTCGCCGGTCCAATCGCTGCCGCTCGCATCAACGCTGTAGGTCGGCGCGAAGGACAGTGAGCCTTCGGTAACGCGCGCGCCCAGCACCCGGACGCTGCCGGAGGGCTTGGCGTCCTGGGCGATGGTGTCGAAGGCGTTGCTCAGCTGGTCGCGCAGGCGCAGGGCGTTGGTGACCAGGAAGTAGCTGTCCGGCACGCCGTCGCCGTCCGCATCCCATTCGGCCGCCTGCGGGATACCGTCATTGTTGGAGTCGCGGAAGCCGCCGTACTTGGCCGCGTACCACAGCGGGTCCTTGAGCACTTCAGCGGCCAGGGCACTACCCGCCGAGAACACCCGCGTGTTGGTCAGCGGCAGCTGGGCGCAGTCGGCAGGCATCGCGCCCACGTTGCAGTAGCCGGGCGCACGACCCGGCGGCGTGTTGAACCGATAGGCCGGGCTGTTGCCGACGTTGGTATCGATGTCGCGCACGTCCAGGTAGATGCCGTCGTTGGTGGTGCCCGAAATCACATAGCCCATGTGCTGGATGACGCTGCCGGCCGCGTACTCCGAGCGCAGCGTCACGGACACCGTGTTGTCGGCGTTCACCGCGATCTCGTAGCGGACGATGGCATCCATGTCGTGGTCGTTGCCCTGCTCCACGTCCTCATAGTTGATGCGGAATACCGCGAAGCCACGGCCGCTGTTCACCGTCGCATCCGTCGGCTGGCCGGGCAGGTTGACGATGCGCTCAACGTAGAAGTCAACGATGGTGTTGGTTGGCTGGAAGGCCAAGCCCGGATTGATGCCGAACGCGCCACCCACCGACTTCGCGAACGGCACGAGGCTGATGGTCCTGCCGGCGACCGGGATCTCGATGCGCGGCAGCGGCGAGGCCACCGCCACCGAATAGGTCCGCAGGTTCTGCACCGCATCCACTGCACTGATGTCGTTGACCCGGCCATAGCGGGCAACGGCGGCTGAATAATAGCTGCCGCCCTTGGTCGGTTCTTCCGGCACCAGGCCACGGATGTTGCCGAAGCTGGACGCCGACTTCACCGTA
Organism: Arenimonas sp.; assembly: GCF_019459675.1. Classification (GTDB taxonomy): domain Bacteria; phylum Pseudomonadota; class Gammaproteobacteria; order Xanthomonadales; family Xanthomonadaceae; genus Arenimonas. Next base: position 3,161 of record NZ_JAIBFH010000378.1, on the reverse strand, counting down.
GGCGCGCCGTCGTCGATGGCACCGGCCTGGCCGATGTAAACCGAGCGCGGGCCGCCATACTCCTGGGTCCAGATGGTCTGGCCCTCGGTGGCGGCATTGAACGTGCTGATCGCGGCCGGCGTCATGCCATTGGGAACGGTGTCGCCGAACGCGTTGCCCGGCAGCCCCGTGTCGTAGCTGGGGTTGATGTCGCTGATCACGGTCTGGTACGGCCGCGCACAGGTCAGCTTGCCCTGGCCGCCACTGGCGATGGGCGCATAGGGGTCCTTCCAGGTCGCCGTGGGCAGGCCCATCGTGGCTTCTTCGGTAACGCCGTTGGCCGAGCCTCCGGTAGCGAAGATGGGCGTGGCGGCACCTGCGCCGGCAAAGTAGCGCAGGGACTCGTACATCATCTCGCCGATGGGGTTGCCCCACATGCGGCACTCGCCGTTGCCAAGCGCACGGGTTCCCAGGGCGCTGCAGTTGCCGCCCGAACTCCAGTTCGGGTTCTGGGTGCCTTCGCCGTCGCCGTTGTTGTAGTTGAAGCCGATCAGCCGCAGCGAATTTAGCGTGCCGATGATGCTGCCGGCGCCCAGGGTGAAGGTGCCGTTGGCGTTGATCTCGGACGTGAAGCGCTTGACCTCGCTGCGCAGCACGCCGCCCTGCAGGTTGTTGAACTGCGAGCCGGTGATCAGGCCGAACTCCATGCGCTCGCTTTCACCGTAGTCGTGCAGGATGCCGGTGGGCTTGTAGTTGACGCCCGCGCCCACGCCGTAGGCCTTGCAGTTGTCTTCGCGCCAGGCCGCATTCTCGGTCGGGCAGGCGCGCACGCGCAGCCGGTAGTTGACGATGGCGGCAGACCCGCCGACGGTCGGCGTCAGGTTGTAGAAGCGGGTCAGGAAGCGCGTTGCGCTGGAGTCATTGCGGTCGATGTTGTTGTTGGAGTTGTTGTTGGTGTTCAGGTCTTCCCAATCGAAAGTCCTGCCGCCGTCAACCTTGCGCCACTGCAGCAGGTAACCGTCACCACCGCTCCCCTCTTCCTGGCGGAACTTGATGTAGTAAGTGGTGTTGTCGGCCAGGAACACATTGCTGGTGGTGCGCGTGTCACCGGTGCCGGTGCCGAGGCACCCGCCGTTGCCGAAGCCGCGGCCATTGGGGTAACAGCCCACCGAGCCGTTGGTCACCAGGGTGGTAAGACTGGCGTTGCTGTAGATGGCGAAATCGATGTTGTCGTCGCCGTCGATCCGGAACTGGTAATTGCCGTCATTGGTCACATGGATCGCAGCAGTCGCCACAGTGAGGTAGTTGTCGTCGGCGCCGTTGGGATTGCAGTTGCTGCTGTTGCAGTTGAGGGTGTTGAGTGACACCTGCCCGCCAAACTGGTTGGCGGCCGTGGCGTAGTTCATCTCCATGGTGTCGAATTCCGCGCGGCTGCGCGGATGACCCGGGAACGGCTGGGCCGCGCCTGCGGCGCTGCACTGGGGGCCGGTGCTGCCATGCTCGCAGCGGTTGCCCGCCACGGGGCCTTCGATCGACACCCATTCCCAGACGCGGTAGGGGCTGTTGGCCTGCACGCGCAGCACGGGGGCGCGGCCATCGGACGCGGTGGTGGTGACCGCAAACAGATTGAAGCGGTCGGCGTCGGGCGCCGACAGCGGCGAGTAGCGGCCGATGTCGTAGCCGTCGCGCGCAACGCTCTGGTATTCCTTGCCCCAGCTGTGGCCGTCCTGGGTGATGTACGCGGCCTGCAGCACGGTCTCGGTGCCGCTGTCGGTGCTGCGCAGGCCACCGTAGAGCACCTTGCGCAGGGCGTCCATGCGCGACGTGGCCAGGTAGTTCAGGAAGTCGCCGCTCCAGTAGCCGCTGCATTCCTTGCCGTTGGCGCCCCCGCCTACGGCCGCGGGCAGGAACTTGTCGCCGTCGTGCGAGTAGCAGACCTTCGAGTTGAAGTAACCGTAATACTCGATGGTATTGGGCTTGTAGCCCACGTCGAGCACGCCGTCGCCGTTGAGGTCGGACGTGTCGTTGTACGCTTCGTAATAAAGCTTGTGGTCACGGCCCACCACCAGCATGTTCAGCGGCGGCACCTGGAAGGTGTTGAACAGCGGCGACTGGGCAATCGGCAGGGACTGCGCGGTAGCGGCTTGGGGGCTGGCGAGGCCAGCCACGAAAGTCAGCGCGGTCAGCAGAGAAAGGGCGAGGGGGCGATGGTTTTGCATGGTTTTCTCCGGACTCCGCTCAGGGAATGAACACCGTCTCGATCACGACGACGGTGGAACCATCGGTCGCTCGGTCGGATGCTGCACCTGTGATCTGATAGATGCTGTTGGTGTCGTCGTTCACTTTCTGGCCGTACTTGCCGCTGGAAGTGCCCGAGCAGCGATCCACCCGGCGCGTGCGGATCGCCGTGGCGTCGGCATCCGGCACATCCACCTGGTTCGCCCAGGAATCGATGTTGAAATTGGCGCAGGTGTTGTCGGTCATGATCGGAGCGGTGCCCGCGGTGACCGTGCGGCCGATCTCGAGCTCGGAATCGCGAACCCGGGACTCGGCGTTCTGGAACGCCAGGTTCACGGTGCGGTAGTTTCCGGCCATGCGCTCCTGCATGGTCGTGATCTGCACGGCCACCAGGCCGAGCAGCGTCAGGATCAGCAGAATGATCAAGGCGATGTACAGCGCGATGCCGCGCTGTTTCTCAAGCCCGCGGAATGAGTGAGCGGTAGCTCTCATGGTCAGTTCCCGAAGAGGCGATTGCGGAGCGTGACCGTGTTCTCGTAGGAGACACGGAGGACGCCGGAGTTGGCCGGCGCCGTAACCCGCACGCCGTTCACGAACTGGTTGCTGACGCGGTCTTCGGTGGCCGCGAGGTCGGGACTGCGCATCAGCAAGCCGATGCGGACCGCGCCCACGCGGCGCCAGTTGGCGTCGGTGGCGGCGGCGGGGGCGTCGGGCACGGCCGAGGCCTTGTCGACCACCTCGCCGCAGCGCAGGCCGGCGGCGCGACCGAAGACGACGAGGTCGGTCAGGCTGTTGGAGCCGAGGCGGTTGGCCCCGTGCACCGAGACGCAGGCCGCCTCGCCCACGGCCATCAGGCCGGGCACGACGCTGTCGGCATTGTCGCCGACCTTGGTCAGGACCTCGCCGTGATAGTTCGTCGGGATGCCGCCCATGTTGTAGTGGAC
>NZ_JAIBFH010000358.1 GCF_019459675.1 Arenimonas sp. | reverse complement strand
GGCCATTTGGCGTGGCGCCACGACTGCGGTTCTGGCCCGGCGGCCATGGCCCTGAGAAGCCGCTGCTCGCCGCCCGGCTCCGGTGCGATGTCGACGAAAGTGATCTGGTTTTTTTCAGTCATGGGAGTCGTCCATCAGACTGCGCAGGCGGCGCAGTGCGGTGTGTCGCCGGGAGCTGACGGTGCCGGCGGGAATGGCCAGCATCGCAGCGATCTCAACGGTGCTGAACCCAGCGATATCCGACAGAAGCAGGACGATGCGCTGCCCCTGCGGCAAACGCGCCAGCGCCTGCCTGAGGGCTGGCGAATCGATTTGCGATGCATCTTCGTGCTGGACCGCGTCCGCATGCTCCATGCCCACCAGCCGGCGAAGCCCCAGCCACCTGAGCCGGTTCTTGGCCAGGTTCAGCGCGGTGGCATAAACCAGCGAATCCAGGGACGCGCGGTCCACGGTGTCGGCCCGGTTCCAGACCCGCATGAAGGCATCGTGCGCGATGTCCTGGCACTCCGGGCCATCCCACAGCAGGCGCATCAGAACGTTGTGCAGCGGTCGATGGATGCGTCGATAGCACGCGGTGATATCCGTCTGGTCGATGGCCACGTGGCGAGCTCAGCGCGCGGCTTCGACCGCCTGCAGTATCAGGAAGCGCATGGGTGCGGGGCCGGTTGAAGCGGGCTCGCGCTTGTCCTGCAGGCTGGCCATCACCACCAGTTCGCCGGGCGGCAGGCTGAGCATCGAGCGCAGCGACAGCCCCTCGGCGTCCGGCGTAGAGGGGCCAATCACCATCACGCTGAAGGTCATGGGGTCGCTGTCGACCAGCTGAGCGGTGATCGCGTTGCCTGAGCCAGTGACGAGCGTCGACTCATGCCCTGCCTCGGTGACCGCGATTTCCGCCTGGTCGACGAGGCGGAAACCGAAGCCGGGGAAATTGCCGGAAATCGCCTTGATGGCAGGCGCCAGCACGGCCAGCCGGTCGGCGTCGTCGCCCGGCCCGGGCCTGCCATCAACCACCCAGATCCGCAGTGAGGCCGTGCTCATGGCGTTTGCTTCGCCGCTGGACCCGACTATCCCGGCGATGGACTCGGCAATGGATGCCTGCACGGATTCCGGCGCCAGCACCACCAGCTGGCCGGGCAGCTCGTAGGAAGCGCGCCCTATCCGGCGGCCCTCCGGCCCGGTCGCGAACACCTGGTTCAGCGCCTGGCCGATGGCCTGGGTCTGGCCTTTCGGGACCGGATAGGTGCGCAGTACCTGAGCCTCTTCATCCACGGCCGCCTTGCCGGTGGGGTCGCCGCAGGCGGTCAGCAGCACCAGGCAAAGCCATCCGGCGAAGCGCAAAAGGGGTGTCATGGGCGGATCTCCATCGGGGTAGTTGGACTTGGTACACCCCATGCTGCCGGATTCTTCATTCACCGGGCGCAGGGGGAGGCACGGCCCGGCAGATTCCCGCCCCGGACCCCCGTTTTGGTACGCTGGCGGCCTGATTCTCCCCTGCCCGAACCCATGTCCGACATCCCAGACCCCAACGCCTACGACCCGAAGGCGGTGGAAACCGCCGCGCAAACCCATTGGCAGGCCACCGCCGCCTTCCAGGTGCGTGAAGACACGTCGCGGCCCAAGTACTACTGCCTGTCCATGCTGCCGTACCCGTCGGGTGCGCTGCACATGGGCCACGTGCGCAACTACACCATCGGCGACGTCATCAGCCGCCACAAGCGCATGATGGGCTTCAACGTGCTGCAGCCGATGGGCTGGGACGCCTTCGGCCTGCCGGCCGAAAACGCCGCCATCAAGAACAAGACCGCGCCGGCGCAGTGGACCTACAAGAACATCGAGCACATGCGCGCCCAGCTTGAGCGCCTGGGCTTCGCCTACGACTGGACCCGCACCTTCGCCACCTGCACCCCCGAGTACTACCGGTGGGAACAGCTGATGTTCACCCGCCTGCTGAAGAAGGGCCTGGTGTACCGCAAGAATTCGGTGGTGAACTGGGACCCGGTGGACCACACGGTGCTGGCCAACGAACAGGTGATCGACGGCCGCGGCTGGCGCAGCGGCGCGCTGGTGGAAAAGCGCGAGATCCCGCAGTGGTTCCTCAAGATCACCGACTACGCCCAGGAACTGCTGGACGGCCTGGACACGCTGCCGGGCTGGCCCGACGCGGTCAAGACCATGCAGCGCAACTGGATTGGCCGCAGTGAAGGCCTGGAAATCAAGTTCGCCATCGAAACCCTGGCCGAACCGCTCACCGTGTTCACCACCCGCCCCGACACCCTGATGGGCGTGACCTACCTGGCCGTGGCCGCCGAACATCCGGTGGCGCTGTGGGCGGCGTCGGGCAATGAACAGGTGCGCGCGTTCGTGGACGAATGCCGCCGCGGCGGCGTCACCGAAGCCGAGCTTGAGACGCAGGAAAAGAAGGGCATCGCCACCGGCCTGTACGCCGTGCATCCGATCAGCGGCGAAAAGGTGCCGGTGTGGATCGCCAACTTCGTGCTGATGGGCTACGGCACCGGCGCGGTGATGGCGGTGCCGGGCCACGACCAGCGCGACTTCGAGTTCGCGCACAAGTACGGCCTGGCCATCCAGCAGGTGATTGCGATCGAGGGCGAAACCTACGACACCGCCACCTGGCACGACTGGTACGCCGACAAGACAGCGCCGCAGTTGCGCCTGGTGAACTCGGGTGAATTCGACAGCCTGGGCTTCAAGGCGGCGTTCGACGCCATCGCGCGCAAGCTGGCGCACGGCCACCAGGCCGAGCGCCGCGTGAGCTTCCGCCTGCGCGACTGGGGCGTCAGCCGCCAGCGCTACTGGGGCTGCCGGATCCCGGTGGTGTACTGCGAAAAATGCGGCGCGCTGCCGGTGCCCGAAGACCAGCTGCCCGTGGTGCTGCCCGAGGACGTGGCCTTCACCGGCATGGCTTCGCCGATCAAGGCCGACCCGGAATGGCGCAAGACCACCTGCCCGGGCTGCGGCGGCCCGGCCGAGCGCGAAACCGACACCTTCGACACCTTCATGGAGTCCAGCTGGTACTACGCGCGCTACACCTCGCCCGGCGCCACCGACCTGGTGGACGAGCGCGCGAACTACTGGCTGCCTGTGGACCAGTACATCGGCGGCATCGAACACGCGATCATGCACCTGATGTATTTCCGCTTCTATCACAAGCTCATGCGCGACGCGGGCATGGTGAAGACGGACGAGCCGGCCACCAACCTGCTGTGCCAGGGCATGGTGATCGCCGACACCTATTTCCGGGAAAACCCGGGTGCGCCCAACGACTGGTTCAACCCGGCCGACGTGGACGTGGTGCGCGACGCCAAGGGCCACGCCACCGGCGCGGTGCTGCGCAGCGACGGCCTGCCGGTGCACATCGGCGGCACCGAGAAGATGGCCAAGTCCAAGAACAACGGCGTTGACCCGCAAACGATGGTGGACAAGTACGGCGCCGACACGGTGCGCCTGTTCTCCATGTTCGCCTCGCCGCCCGAACAAAGCCTGGAGTGGAACGAGGCCGGCGTGGAGGGCATGGCGCGCTTCCTGCGCCGGGTGTGGACGCAGGTGCACCGCCACGTGGCGGACGGCCCCGCGCCAGCGCTGGACGTCGCCACGCTGGACGCCGCGCAGAAAACGCTGCGCCGCCAGCTGCACGAAACCATCCAGAAGGTGGGCGACGACTACGGCCGCCGCCACACCTTCAACACCGCCATCGCGGCGGTGATGGAGCTGATGAACGCGGTGTCGAAGTTCGACGATGCCAGCGGCCAGGGCCGTGCGCTGCGGCACGAGGCTTTCGAGGCGGTGACGCTGCTGCTCAACCCGATTACGCCGCACACCTCGCACGCGCTGTGGCAGCTGCTGGGCCACGCCGAAACGACGCTGGAAGACCGGCCGTTCCCGCAGGTGGACGCGTCGGCCCTGGTGCGCGAGGCCGCCACGCTGGCCGTGCAGCTCAACGGCAAGCTGCGCGCCACGCTGGAGGTTTCGCTGAATGCCAGCAAGGAAACCATCGAAGCGCTGGCCTTGGCCGAGCCGAACGTGCAAAAGTTCATGGAAGGCTTGACCGTGCGCAAGGTGATCGTGGTGCCGGGCAAGATCGTCAACATCGTCGCGGGGTGAGGCAGATGCAGCGTTTATTGGTCCTGGTTTGCCTGGTCGCGGTGCTTGCGTCCTGCGGTTTCCGTCCCCGCGCCTCGCTGGCCCTGGCCACCGACCTGGGGCCGGTGAAGGTGCAGTCGTCCGATCCCTACAGTCCGCTGGCGCAGGGCCTGTCCACGTCGCTGTCGCGCGCCGGGGCCGCGTCGGCCGTCGACGGCCAGCCTTCGTCCACGCTCAAGGTGCTGTCCGAAGCGCTGGCCACCCGGCCGCTGGCCGTGGACGAGCGCGCGCAGGTGCGCGAATACGAAACCCGCTACGCCGTGCGCTTCGAACTGCTGGACGCCGCCGGCGCGGTGAAGGTGCCGGTGCAGGAAGTGGTGCTGACCCGTGAGTTCACCTACGACAGCATTGCCTCCGCCGGCAGCCCGGCCGAGCAGGAACTGCTGCAGCGCGAGCTTCGCCGCGACATGCAGGCGGCCATCCTGCGCCGCCTGGACGCGGTGCTGCGGGCGAAGTAGTCCGCCCATGGAGCTCAAGCCCGACCGCCTGGAGCGCCAGCTCGCCGGCGAACCGCTGCGCCCGGTGTACCTGGTGGCCGGCGGTGAACCGCTGCTGGTGCAGGAAGCCGCCGACGCCATCCGCGCCAAGGCGCGGCAGGAAGGCTACGGCGAGCGCGAGGTGTATGACGCCGAAGGCAGCTTCAACTGGAACACGCTCAGCCAGGGCGTGGCGTCGCTGAGCCTGTTCGCCACCCGCCGCCTGTTCGACCTGCGCCTGCCCAGCGGCAAGCCCGGCAAGGACGGCAGCGAGGCGCTGCGCGAGTATTGCGACAAGCTGCCGCCCGACACCGTGCTGCTGATCACCGCGCAGGAGTGGAGCAAGTCCCACGCCGGCAAGTGGAGCGAGGCCATCGCCAAGGTCGGCCATCTCGTGGTGGTGTACCCGCTCAAGACCCACGAACTGGGCGAATGGCTGCAGCGCCGCCTGCGCAGCCGCGGCCTGCTGGCCACGCCCGACGCCGTGCGCCGGCTGGCCGACCGGGTGGAGGGCAACCTGCTGGCCGCGGCCCAGGAAGTGGACAAGCTCGCCCTGCTGGTGGGCGAGTCCAGGGGCCCCAAGTCCGAGGCCATCGACGTGGAGCAGATGGAGCAGCTGGTGGCGGACTCGTCGCGGTACGACGTGTTCAAGCTGGTGGACGCGGCGATGGCCGGCGAAGCCGTGCGCGCGGTGCGCATGCTGGCTGGCCTGCGCGCCGAAGGCGACCAGGTGGCCGGGCTGATGCCGATGGTGGCCAAGGAAGTGCTGACGCTGTGCGCGCTGTCGCGCGCGGCGGAATCGGGCAACGTGATGGCGGCCATGCGCGAGGCGCGCATCTGGGAAAGCAAGCAGGCGATTTATCGCCGTGCACTCGAACGCCACCCGCTGTCGCGCTGGGAGGCGTTAGCGGCCGAATTCGGGCGCCTCGGCCGCGCGTCCAAGGGCCGCCCTTTAGGCGGCCGCGGCGGGGGGGTGTTCGCACGCCGGGGGGGGGGGCGAGCCCC
>NZ_JAIBFH010000351.1 GCF_019459675.1 Arenimonas sp. | reverse complement strand
GCATGCCAACCGCATGCCGGCGCTGGCCAAGGCGCTGGGCATTCCGCACGACGTGCTGGTGCAACGCATCTCGCAGCGCGCCGACAAGGAGTTCGTGTACCTGCGCCGGCACATGAATCCCGACATCGCCCAGGAAGTGGTGGACATGGGCATCCCGGGCGTCTACTCGCAGCGCGAGTTACGCCGCTTGTACCCGCCCGGCGAAGTGATGGCGCACGTGCTGGGCTTCACCAACATCGACGACCGCGGCCAGGAAGGCCTGGAGCTGGCGTTCGACGAATGGCTGACCGGCAAGGCCGGCGTGCAGAAGATCATCCGCGACCGCCGCGGCCGCACGGTGGAGAACGTGGACCTGATCCGCGCCGCCGAGCCCGGCCACGACCTGGTGCTGTCGATCGACCGGCGGATCCAGTACCTGGCCTACCGCGAGCTCAAGACCGCGCTGGTGGAACGCGGCGCCAGCAGCGGCTCCATCGTGGTGGTGGACGTGCCCACCGGCGAGATCCTGGCGATGGTGAACCAGCCGTCGTACAACCCGAACGCGCGCGACGGCTCGGGCCCCGAGACGCAGCGCAACCGCGCCGTTACCGACGTGGTGGAGCCGGGCTCGGTGATGAAGACGCTGACCATTGCCGCGGCGCTGGAAAGCGGCAAGTTCACGCCCGAGTCCGCCATCGACACCCACCCGGGCTACATGCCGCTGCCGGGCGGATACACCGTGAAGGACTTCAGGAACTACGGCACGCTCAGCATGACCGGCATCCTGACCAAGAGTTCGAACGTCGGCGCGACCCGAATCGCCAACGAGCTCACCAACGAACACCAGTACGACATGTACCATCGCTTCGGCCTGGGCCAGGCCTCGGGCAGCGGTTTCCCGGGCGAGTCGTCGGGCGTGCTGCGTGCGCCCAATCTCTGGGGCCCCACCGAGAAGGCCACCATCAGCTACGGCTATGGACTGTCGGTGACGCCGCTGCAGCTGGCGCGCGCTTACGCCGCGATGGGCAACGGCGGACGCCTGCACGAAGCAACCTTCGTGAAGGATTCCGACACGGCCAGCGTGCAGGTGATCGATCCGGCCATCGCCGCGCAGCTGATGACGATGCTTGAAACCGTCACCAGCACCGACGGCACCGCCAGCCGCGCCGCCGTGATGGGCTACCGCGTGGCCGGCAAGACCGGCACCGTGCGCAAGGCCGGCGGCGGCAGCTATATCGCCAAGCGCTACGCGGCGATCTTCGTCGGCCTGGTGCCGGCGTCGAATCCCAAGCTCGCCACCGTGGTGGTGATCCACGACCCGCAGGGCATCGAGTACGGCGGTGGCGCGGTGTCCGCACCCATCTTCCACCACGTGATGGACGGCGCCCTGCGCCTGATGGACGTGCCGCCGGACGACATCGGGCAGTGGGTTGCGGCCCAGGCCAAGAAGAATGCCGCGGCCGCGGCCGCCGCGCCGCCGGCAGCACCGGTGGTGGCCGCACCCGCCGCCGCGGAGTCGCTGCAGTGAGCCGCGCCATGCCGCTCAGCGTGCTGCTGCAGGGCGAGCCGTCGCTGCCCCCGGGCTTCGACCCGACGGTGGCCGGCCTGAGCGCCGACAGCCGCGATCTCCAGCCGGGCGACGCCTTCATCGCACTGGCCGGCGCCAGCACCCACGGTCTGCGCCACGCCGGTGCGGTGGGCCGGGCCGGGGCCAGCGTGATCCTGTTCGAAACGCCGGCCCCGCAGGGCGCCGAGCCGCCGGCCAACGCCGTGGCCGTGCCCGGCCTGCGCCAGCGCCAGGGCGAATTGGCCGACCGTTTCTACGGCGCGCCGTCGCGTGCGCTGGCCATGACCGGCGTCACCGGCACCAACGGCAAGACCTCCACCGTGCAGCTGATCGCGCAGGCACTGACGCTGCACGGCGACGTGGCCGGCAGCATCGGCACGCTGGGGGCCGGCCTGCATGGCCGGCTGGTGGCCGGCGAGCGCACCACGCCCGACGTGATCGCCGTGCACCGCCTGCTGGCCGCCATGCGCGGCGAGGGCGCTACGCACGTGGCGATGGAAGTGTCCTCGCATGCGCTGGAACAGGGGCGCGTGGACGCCGTGGCGTTCCGCACGGCCGTGTTAACCAACCTCACCCGCCCCCACCGCGATTTACACGGCACCAATGAAGCCTAAGGCGCCGCCAAGGCCAAGCTGTTAGCCTGGCCGCCGCTGCAGGCCGGAGTTGG